>CAISUR010000201.1 GCA_903888655.1 uncultured Bacteroidota bacterium
CACGTGGATCTAGTAAACGACCTTTGCTTTCCGACCTTCGTGAATCGGGTGCTATTGAACAGGATGCTGATATTGTTTCTTTTATTTACCGTCCAGAATATTACAAAATTGAAGAATGGGATGATGATGATCAATCACCTACAGCCGGACAAGCCGAGTTTATTATCGCAAAACACAGAAATGGTTCACTAGAAAATATACGATTAAAATTTATTGGTAACCTTGGTAAGTTTGATAATTTAGAGGAATATGGCAGTGGTTTCGATGATTTGCCATCCAAAATGAATCACGATGATAATCCATTTATGACAAAGAATCTTCCTTCAGCGAATGAAGCATTTGGAAGTAGTTCCAATTCCAATGATGATGATAGTGATGTTCCCTTTTAATATATAATCCCAAGAAATTGGGATTTTTTTTATGTTTTTCTTCACAATAAAACTAGTATCTTTGATTTCAAATTTTACAAGAATGCAATTCAAAAAAAGTTTATTTATTTTTTTACTCCTACTTTCATTTTCGGTTAAGGCTAATTTTATCCTTTTACCAATGGATGAATCTACACAAAAGAACCATTTAAAAGCCTACGGAATTACCTATTGGTGTTTAGATAAAAAATACAAAGCCAGTTGGTTATTGAACTATCGAGGCGGTTCTTTTTTGTTGCCAGACGCATCAGAAATTAGAAAAGAATGTCAAATTAGAGGCGTGAGTTTTGAGATATTATCGGATGCAGAAGAAGAAGCAATACTTGCCGAAATTTCAAGTCCGTCCCAAAATATGGAAACCGTAGTTTTGGAAAAAGCACCAAAAATTGCAGTTTATACACCTCCCGGAAAACAACCTTGGGATGATGCGGTAACTATGGTTTTGACGTATGCCGAAATTCCTTTTACGCCTATATATGATGAAGCAGTTTTGAGTGATCAATTGATTTTGTATGATTGGTTACACCTACATCACGAAGATTTTACTGGACAATATGGGAAGTTTTATGGAGCTTATAGAAATGCACCTTGGTATATTGACCAAAAGAGAGACGCCGAAGCATTGGCTACTAAACTCGGATATCCAAAAGTGTCAGAAGAAAAATTAGCCGTGGCAAAAAAAATTAAAGCTTTTGTAATTGGTGGCGGATTTATGTTTGCCATGTGTTCAGCAACCGACAGTTTTGATATTGCACTTTCTGCCGAAGGGGTGGATATTTGCGAGCCAATGTTTGATGGAGACGCTAGTGATCCTAACTATCAATCGAAAATAGATTATACTAAAACTTTCGCATTTAAAGATTTTATATTGGATCGAAAACCAGAGCATTATGAGTTTTCTGATATTGACATGACGGAAAAACGAACTAATATTCCTTTTGAAAAAGATTATTTTACTTTGATGGAATTTTCCGCCAAATGGGATGTCATTCCGAGTATGTTGTGTCAAAATCATACCCAACTAGTAAAAGGATTTATGGGACAAACCACAGCTTTTGATAGAAATCTTATTAAATCAAATGTTCTGGTTTTGGGAGAAAACGAACTAAATGAGGAAGCAAGATACATTCATGGTCAAATGGGAAAAGGATTCTTTACGTTCTACGGTGGTCATGATCCAGAAGATTATAGACATCAAGTAGGAGATCCACCAACGGTTTTAGATTTACATCCTAACTCCCCTGGGTTCCGATTGATTTTGAACAATGTATTGTTTCCAGCAGCAAAAAAGAAAAAGCAAAAAACATAATACATTAATAAAAAACAAAACATAAATCCCAAATTCCAGAATTAAATAGGGAATTTGGGATTTCGTTTTTTACTAATCATTGATTACTCTTCACTCATCACTTATTATTCTCTATCACATAGTTTAATACTTTAGTCATTAAGTGTACTCTGTCTTTTCCTAAAACATTGTGTTTGTGCATTGGATAAGCAAAGAAATCAACTTGTTTTTCAGATTCCACAAACTTTTTAAGTAACACAAAATTTTGTTGCATCACCACAGTATCATCATTTGTACCGTGTATTAAAAGTAGTTTCCCTTTTAAATTGTTAACATAGTTCAAGGTGTTAGCTTCGTCAAAACCTTTTTGATTTTCTGCTGGCGTGTCCATGTAACGTTCTCCATACATCACTTCATAATATTTCCAATCTGTAACCGGTCCGCCAGCAACAGCTACTTTAAAAGTATCAGGTTTTCTTAACATTAACGAGGTTGTCATAAATCCACCATAACTCCAACCATGAACCGCCAAACGATTACCATCAACATAAGGCAACGATTTTAAATAATCAACACCTTTCATTTGATCTTCCATTTCATTGACACCCAAGCGACCATGAATGACACTTTCAAAAGCAAATCCTCGATTGCCAGAACCTCTATTGTCTACCGTAAAAACTAAATAACCTTGTTCCGCCATCCAATACATCCAAAGATTAGCGCCATCCAAAAATGAATTGGTAATCATTTGAGCATGCGGACCTCCATATACATATACTAGAACAGGATATTTTTTAGTGGAATCAAAATTACTAGGTTTGATTAAACGAGTATATAAATCGGTAATACCATCAGCTGCTTTAATTGTTTTGATATCAGCTGTACCTAGTTGATATCCATCGAATTTATTTTTGCTAACAAGAAGTGTAGTAACTTTCAAATTTTTATCTATCAATAATGATTTTGATGGAGTGGAATGATTAGAATATTCATCAAAATACCAATTTCCATCCGTTGAAACCGCAAAAGTATGTACACCCTCGTCTTTTGTGATTAGTGTTTGTTTGCCTTTTAAATCTACTTTATAAACTAACATATTTGTAGGATTGGCTCCTGTTGCTTTAAAATAAATTTCAGTGCCTGATGGATTGGCTCCAATAATTTCTTTGGTAGCAAATTGATTTGTGGTCAATTGTTTGATTAATTTTCCGTCAATAGAATAGTAGTATAAGTTTTGAAAGCCCTCTTTTTCACTCAACCAAATAAAGTTGTTTGATTTAGCATTTAGGAAAAAAGCTTCATGTTGAGGTTCTACCCAAGCCTTGTTTTTTTCATTTAAAATCGTTCTAACAAAAGCACCTGTTTTGGCATCATATACATTCAAATTCATGTCATTTTGCGCACGATTTAATTCGGCAATCAAAACATAATTCTCGTCGGGAGACCAAGAAAGATTGGTTAAATAATCATCGGAGACACCGCTTTTTGGAGCAATAAAAACTGTTTTTTTGGTTGCAAGATTATAAATCCCAACTCTAGGTGTCTCCGATTTTTGTCCAATCATTGGATATTTCAGGTTGATTAATTTACCCGGAGTTTCCGTGATGTCTAATAAAGGATAATCAGCTACTTGACTTTGATCTTTTTGATAGAATGCTAAATACGATGATTTTGGAGACCAAAAAATTCCGTTTTTAATTCCAAATTCATTTCTCGCAATCGATTGTCCAGAAACAATTCCCTCATTTGATTCGTTCGTTACTGCAATTTTTTCTTTGTTACTGTTGAAGAAATAAAGATTGTTTTTTTCAGTAAATGCCAAGTTCTGTTTAGAGGCATCAAATGTTTGATTTTCGGCAGTTTCATCAGTTTCTTGAAGGTTCTTACCTGATTTTTCAGTCAAAGAATAACGGTAATACTTGCCCTTTTCTGAAATCAAAATCGTTGTAGCATCAATCCATTCTAATCCTGTAAAAGATTTTAATTTAGTTCCTAAAGCGGCATTAATTTCAGTTAATGTTACGGCTTCTTTAGCGTTGGAATCTGTAGCAGAAGCCATCATCATTTTAGTACCCAAAGCAGCATAATACACATAATTATGAATATTTGGAATCCATTGAAAACCTTGCATTTTATCGGCTCTAAAAGCTTTATTTTGCTGCATTACAGCTTCGTCTAAAGTGAATGTTTTTACCTGTGATTGCGATAGTGTTGCAACAAAAAGACTTAGTAATACAAGTATTTTTTTGTTCATGATTGAAATTTATTTGTTGGGATAAAGATAAGAATTTGAAATAACAATTTAAAACTATTCAAAATTAGTTAATGGAAACTTACAGATATTCAACCATTAAGATAGTAAGGATATTAAGTTTTTCAGTTTACTTAATGAAACTTAATAACTTAATGGTTTAAAAAAATAAAATATTTGCGTTTATTCTCCTTTTAATTCCTTTTTGTTAATCCAAATAGGTTTTTCATTGGGTTTGAGAACTAAAATATCAATGGGGCCACCAACCGTTTTTTCTTTTTGTTGAAAACGTATGGTTTCAATAGTGGTTCTAACGGCATATAACGAAAAGTCAATAGCATCCTGCAAGGTCATATAATCCCATGGAATCGAAGAATTTGGCAATTCAACCCAATTCCCACCTTGATTTACTTTCACGCTTTGAATGAGTCGTGACAATACCTCTATCTCACCACCCCAATTGGCACCATTAATTACTTTATCACCAGTAGCATTGATTCTATTATAGGTTTTACCAGCAATATTGGTAAAGTAGGCATAAGGAGTCGAAATACCATGCTCCACTTTATACCCAATTAAGTAGAAGTTTATAGCAGGAAAATTAAATTGATTTCCAAAAAAATCCAACAGCAATTGAGGCATTTCATCGATAGTAGTATCCTCTTTTACGAATTGTTCTGTAAATTGATTGATAAAACCCGCAATGGGAATCCCGTTGATAGACGCCGTTCCAAAAGTTCCTAATCCAAACTTATCTTTGATGACAAAAATCTTGTTATTAGAATCAGAGGCCGAAATAGAATGTGTTTGTTCTCCCGTGGCTGATTTAGTAATCCAGTTGAGTGTTAGTCGGCTATCCCCTGCGAGTACAATTCCTTCGGGAACATATAAAGTTACTATTAATGACATTTTAGATTGTTAAATGATTAGATGGTTAGATAATTGGATATTCCGTTTAAAGAATGTAATGACTACTTTCAAAATCGATTGCTAAAGTAATAAATCTACTGCTTACTCCAAGAGTTTCAATTAATATTTGTATCCGCTTTTTGTTAGCAAACGTTAACTGTAGCTGTCAAGAACACACCAAAATCATTCGATTATTTCATAATGAGAATAAAACTATCATCACATTATAATGATGTGTTTTTTTTGTTAAATTTGTTTTGCTGTAAATTAAGCCCGGATGGTAAATTCGTTTAATCTGATAACAAGAAACTAAATTAATTCAAAACTAAAAATAAAACTAATGAAACAATACATTTCAATTCTAGCGGCTTCCATGCTCCTAATCGCTTGTAACGAAGGTAAAGAAGATGTCGTAAAACAACCTACCAAAGACGGTTCTATAGAAGCGTTACTAACCACTAAACATGAAGCAGGATATGATATAATGACGACGCAATATAAAGTATGGGTAAAAGGAAAGGTAGCCAAGCTCATATCGAAAACAGATACCATTCCGTCGCTAGGTACCACTACCGAAGAGGGCGAAGATAATGATGGAAACACACAAGATCTAGTGGTTCCAAAAGATTATGAATTTTTCATTACTGTAAAATAATTTGAAATGAAAAAAAGTAAATGCATTTCATTGGCATTAATTACGGCTGCATTAGCCTCATGCCATAAAGAGACTAAAAATAACGATTGGAATACCAATGACAAAAAAGTGTACCTTCGTTCAGACACCACAGCTGAATATTCTAGAAGTCATTTTCACAACAATGGATTGCTTTGGTATTACGCCTTTCGTCCTTATGGATATTACAATAATGGAAGTTACAGTCGAGCAGGATATTACAGTTCTGGGATTAGTGAAAGTTCCAATATTGGACATAGTGCTGCCAAAAGTGGCATAGTTAGAGGAGGTTTTGGAGGTCATGGATTTTCAGTTTCGTCTTAATTCACAATCAAATGGAAAGAATTACTATTACGCCACGCAACAATTGGCAAAATAAAGTTGAAAAACTTGGTTTCGGATTTCACTCTACCAATGTTCCCTACTGGGATGAATCGGCTTATTACAAAATAACCATGGATGAAGTGTTGCATATTGAAAAAGCAACCGCCGAACTTTGGGACATGTGCCTCAAAGCCGTTCAATTTGTTATAGATACTGATGCCTATAATCAATTTCATATTCCGGAGAATTTTATTGAACATATTGAACGCTCTTGGAATGAAGACCATCCTGCTATTTATGGTCGATTTGATTTTGCTTATAAAGAAGGACAATTAAAATTATTAGAATTTAATGCCGATACGCCAACATCAGTTTATGAAGCTGGAATTGTGCAATGGTTTTGGCTTCAAGATTTTAATGCTAATTTAGATCAATTTAATTCAATTCATGAAAAACTCATTGATTACTGGGGCTATTTAAAAGAATATTTATATGATGATACACTCTATTTTACTTGTGTTAAAAGAAATTTGGAGGATTTAACCACCGTTGAATATTTAAGAGATTGTGCAATTCAAGCCAAAATAGAAACCAAATTGATTTTTATTGATGATATTGGATGGGATGAAGATAAAAAGGTATTTGTGGATATGGAAGAAAATGAAATCAAAAATATTTTCAAACTTTATCCTTATGAATGGTTAGTTAATGAAACCTTTGGACAAAATATATTAGAAGATCAAAATAGTGCTTTATGGATAGAACCTAGTTGGAAAATGATTTTATCTAACAAGGCAATTCTTCCGATACTCTGGCATTTGTTTCCCGATCATCCGTTATTATTGAAATCTTATTTTGATCAAGGTGATTTGGTCGAATATGCGCAAAAACCAATTCTTTCACGAGAAGGAGCCAACATTAAATTAGTAAAAGAGGATACAATTATTGAAGAAACTGGAGGCGATTATGGCGACGAAGGTTTTATTTATCAAGAATTATTTGAATTACCAAAATTCGGAGATAATTATGCTTTAATTGGAAGTTGGATTATTGGTCAACAACCTGCTGGAATGGGTATCAGAGAATCTAATAACTTAATTACAAATAACGTTTCGAGATTTATACCCCATGTAATTGAAGGCTAATATATAATAATCATAGATTATAACCGTCAAATATAAAAATGCCCCAATTAGTAAATAACTTTTTTGGGGCATTTCTTTTGGTAAATGTTTTATTTACTATTTAGTATTAATTCTTTTTTAATCGATCTTTAAAAATCTTTTCAAATTTTTCTATTTTAGGTTGAATAACCATTTGACAATATGGCTTATCTTTATTGTTATTATAATAATTTTGGTGATAATCTTCCGCTGGATAAAAAGCTTTGAATGGTTCTAATGAAGTAACTACCTTACTTGAATATACTTTTTTAGCATTCAATTCATTGATGATGCTTTCAGCAGCTTTTTTTTGTTCTTCATTTTTATAGAAAATTGCAGAACGATATTGCGTGCCTACATCAGCTCCTTGACGATTTAAAGTAGTAGGATCATGTACCGTAAAAAACACTTTAAAAATTTCATCTAAATTAGTTTTAGTTTTATCATAAGTAATTTCAACTACTTCGGCATGTCCGGTTCTTCCTGTACAAACCGATTCATAAGAAGGATTGGCAACTGCTCCTCCAGAAAATCCAGAAACTACTTTTGTCACTCCTTCCAGATTTTCATAAACGGCCTCTACACACCAATAACAGCCACCTCCAAGTACAATTGTTTCAAGATTTCCTTGAGATTTAGAAGGAGTAACACCGTCGGGAACAAAATCTAATGAAATGGCATTCATGCAATATCTTTTTCCTGTCGGTTCAGGACCATCATCAAATAAATGTCCCAAATGGCTATTGCATCTTCCGCAAAGTGCTTCGGTTCTTCTCATTCCATAAGAATTATCGGCTTTAAAAGTGATACTTTCTTTGTTGTCTTGTTCAAAAAAACTGGGCCATCCGCAGCTGCTGGTAAACTTTTGATTGGATTTGAATAAACGATACCCACATGCAGCACAATAATAGGTTCCTTTGGTTTCAGAATTCCACATAGTTCCGGTAAAAGCTCGTTCAGTATCTGCTTTTCGTGCTACTGCATACAAGTCTGGGGAAAGGACTTTTTTCCAATCTTCATCAGACACATTTAATTTTTTGGTATCCGTATTCGAGTAATAAGGATTTTCAGGTTTACTAATAACATTTGCCATAGTTTTCGAATTTGAAATTGTGATTTGTTTATTTGATGATTGTCCGCATGCGTTCAAAACTAACAGAGGTAATACTATCAAAAAATTGAAAAATGATTTTGAATTTCGCATAACATTGATTTTTAAATTACAGTACAAATTTAGGATAGATATACGCTACAAAATGTCTTATAGATTGCAAAAAGCATACATTTAAGGAAAGTTTAACGGATGTGTAATGATTATATTTACACAATGATTATATTTGAAAAAAATAAACCAAATGTCTTCACATCATATTGTTCGTGACGATCAAGAACCCGCGCTGATCATTGCCAATGGTCAAGAATGCTCCATGGAATTATTGGGTCAATTGCTGGAATGGTCACCCGTGGTTATTGTTTTGGATAATGCTATTGAACGGGTATTGCAATTAGATATTAAAATTGATGTATTATTAGGAGATTTTGACGGTGATTTTAATCCCGAAATTTATAAAGAGAAACAGTTTCCACTTGAAATTGTTCATACGCCAAATCAAGACAAAACCGATTTAGAGAAAGCATTTGATTACTTAATTGAAAAAGGACATCAAGCGGTTAATGTCGTATGGGCAACAGGAAAGCGCGCTGATCATACGATTACTAATATCACAAACATAGTTCGTTTTCGAAACAAATTAAAAATCGTACTTCTTGATGACCATTCCAAGATATTTTTGTTGCCCAATACATTTGAAAAATGGTATCCCAAAAACACTCCTATTTCCTTAATTCCAATTGGGAAAGTTGATGGAATTACAACAAAAAATTTATTTTATCCCTTGCATAATGAAACTCTCACCATTGGTTACCGTACCGGAAGTAGTAATCACGTTGCCGAAGATGGAATAGTGAAAATCGAACATTCAGATGGTGATTTATTACTAATGGAATGTTTTGATTAAATCGCTTGGTATGTCAATTTCATTTGTTTACATTTGGTATAGAGAAATGAAATAATGAAGAATACTGCAATTACAGAAAAAGATACATTACATCCTAGAAATCCGCATCGATTTAGATATGACTTTGAAAAATTAACACAAAGTTTTCCCGAATTACAACCGTTTGTTTTTGTAAATGAACATGATTTAGAAACCATAGATTTTTCAAATCCCGACGCTGTAAAATCGCTCAATAAAGCAATTTTAATTGCTGATTATGACATTCAAAACTGGGATATTCCTAAAGATTATTTGTGTCCACCTATTCCGGGAAGAGCTGATTATGTTCATTATATAGCCGATGTATTGGCGGAATCAAACAACGGAATTATTCCTCTAGGTGAAAATATTATTGGTTTAGATATTGGAATTGGAGCCAATTGCATTTATCCAATTATTGGATATGAAGCATATCAATGGAATTTTGTTGGAACTGATATTGATGAAAAAGCACTTCAAAATTGCAAAAAAATCATTTCTGAAAATCCGAAATTGATTGATTCGGTGAGTTTGCAATTACAAGTGGAACCAAGATATATTTTTAAAAACATCATTTTACCCGAAGATAAATTTGCTTTTACAATCTGTAATCCACCTTTTCATGCCTCGCAAGATGAAGCTACCAAGGCGACTATTAGGAAAGTAAATAATCTCGAAAACACCAGAACTAAAAATCCGATTTTAAATTTTGGCGGTCAAAACACTGAATTATGGTGTGAAGGTGGCGAAATTGGTTTCATCACTCAAATGATTTATGAAAGTGTCAAATATCCGTTACAAGTGTTTTGGTTTACTACATTGGTTTCAAAAAAAGATAATTTAAAAAGCATCTATAAAACCTTAAACAAAGTTGGCGCTGTGGAAGTCAAAACCATTGAAATGGCGCAAGGTCAAAAAATAAGCCGATTTGTAGCCTGGACTTTTTTAAGTATAAAACAACAGAAAGACTGGATGTTTTCGATTTGATATTTTTAAACAAAATCATAAAGTACTGAAATTATTTTAGACAAAAAAAAAAGCATAAAAGATAGCCATGGTTAAAGGTTCCCCAATTATATCAAAACTCAAGTTCGGGAGAAGGACACAATATTGACATTTTATGTTGTTTTTTGAAAGTTCTAATAACAAAATATTGTGGTTTGCAGATTTGTATGCTAATTTTATATTTAGAAATTGTGAAGATAATGAGAATAGCTCTGATATTATTCAAAATACAACTTATTTTTCCGAAAAAAGACTTTACTTTTGATTTATGAAATTCCAAATCGTATCCGATTACAAACCAACAGGCGATCAACCACAAGCAATTGAAAAACTTTCAACAGGCATTCTTAATGGAGAGAAATACCAAACTTTATTAGGAGTTACAGGCTCGGGAAAGACATATACCGTGGCTAACGTAATTCAAAATGTTGAAAAACCAACTCTAGTTTTAGCACATAATAAAACACTGGCAGCGCAGTTATATTCGGAATTCAAACAGTTTTTCCCTAATAATTCGGTGCAATATTTCGTTTCGTATTATGATTATTATCAACCCGAAGCTTTTATTCCGGTAACAGGAACGTATATTGAAAAGGATTTATCCATTAATGAAGAATTAGAGAAACTACGTTTAAGTACCACTTCTGCCCTACTTTCTGGTCGTCGTGATATTGTTGTAATTTCTTCGGTTTCTTGCTTGTATGGAATCGGAAACCCTGTAGAATTTCAAAAAAATGTCGTTTCTATTGAAAAAAATCAAATTATTTCAAGAACTAAATTTTTACATAAACTAGTTCAAAGTTTATATTCCAGAACAGAAGCCGATTTTACTCCTGGAAATTTTAGAATTAAAGGAGACATTGTAGAAGTTTTTCCGAGTTATGGAGATGAACCTTTTAGGATTCATTTCTTTGGAGATGAAATTGAAGAAATTGAAGCATTTGATGTTAGGAGTTCTCAAGTTTTGGAGCGTTATGAAAAACTGAATATTTATCCTGCGAATATGTTTGTGACTTCGCCCGATGTTTTGCAAGCAGCCATATGGGACATTCAGCAAGATTTGGTCAAGCAAGTTGATTATTTCAAAGAGATTGGAAAACATTTAGAAGCAAAACGTTTAGAAGAACGCACGAATTTCGATTTGGAAATGATTCGAGAATTAGGATATTGTTCTGGTATTGAAAATTATTCTCGTTATCTAGATAGAAGATTACCGGGAACAAGACCTTTTTGCTTATTGGATTATTTTCCAGATGATTTTTTGATGGTAGTAGATGAAAGCCACGTGACGATTTCGCAAGTGCATGCTATGTATGGAGGCGATAGAAGCCGAAAAGAAAACTTAGTGGAATATGGTTTCCGATTGCCAGCGGCAATGGACAATCGTCCTTTGAAGTTTGAAGAATTTGAAAGCATGCAAAACCAAGTGATTTACGTTTCGGCAACTCCTGCCGATTATGAATTGCAAAAATCGGAGGGTATTTATGTTGAGCAAGTCATTCGCCCAACAGGACTGTTAGATCCTATAATTGAAGTACGTCCAAGTTTGAATCAAATTGATGACTTAATTGAAGAAATTCAACAACGTTGTGAAGTCGACGAGCGTGTTTTGGTAACTACGCTTACTAAAAGAATGGCGGAAGAATTGACAAAATACTTAACCAAAGTATCGATTCGTTGTCGCTACATACATTCGGATGTGGATACTCTAGAGCGTGTAGAAATCATGCAAGATTTGCGAAAAGGATTATTTGATGTTTTGATTGGAGTAAACCTATTACGTGAAGGGCTAGATTTACCAGAAGTATCGTTAGTTGCTATTTTAGATGCTGATAAAGAAGGTTTTTTGAGAAGTCATCGATCACTTACCCAAACGGTTGGTCGTGCCGCTCGTAACGTGAATGGGAAAGCCATAATGTATGGTGACAAAATCACAGCATCTATGCAAAAAACGATTGATGAGACTAACTATCGTAGAGAAAAACAAATAAATTACAACACCCAACATGGATTAGCTCCAAAAGCATTGAATAAAAGTTTAGGAAGTGCACTAGGAAACAATTCTGTATCAACACAATATTACGAAAATCAAGCTCTAAAAGCCGCTGAACCAGAAAGTTTGTATTTATCCAAACCGGAAATTGAAAAGAAAATTAGAGAAGCCAGAAAATCTATGGAAAAAGCAGCCAAAGAATTAGATTTTATGCAAGCTGCTAAATGGCGGGATGAGATTAAAGCTTTACAAGAAAAAATATAAAAAAACGCAACTTAAAAATAGTTGCGTTTTGTTTTACTCTGCGTTTACATTAAGAAATTTCAATCAATCGTTTTGGTTTTGGAAGAGCTTCTTCTCTTTTTGGAAGTGCCACAAGTAATATTCCATTTTCATAAGTTGCATTGATATTTTCACTATTTACAGTTTCGGGTAATGTAAAAGCTCGTCTAAAGGAAGTGTAGCTAAATTCTCGTCGAGTATATTTACTTCCATTTTCTTTTTCCTCTTTTTCTATTTTTTCATCAGAGGAGATAGTCAATACATTGTGATCGATTTCTATATTGAAATCTTCTTTACTTTTTCCTGGAGCAGCAAGTTCAATTGCAAAATCAATATCTGATTCTTTAATATTTACTGCAGGCAAAGTAGCACTGAAATTTTGAATTCCACCCAACCAATCTGGCTTAAATAATTCATCAATAATTGATGGAAATGGTACTGCGTTTCTTTTAATTAAGTTCATAATTTTATGTTTTTAATTAGACATTTTATAATTACATCTTTTAAAAAACAAATTATATACCAATCACTAAAATTGGTCATTTTGACATTATACTATTCTTGAAAAGAAATAAAAAAATGAAAAAATGACCACTTTAACAATTTGTTAACTGACTAATTTTCAGTTGTATTGCTCACTAAAAAGGTCTAATAAATAATCTGGCGAAATCATTCTAGTTGGCGATTGTTCCATGGCTTTCAAAACTCGTTTCATAGCAAATGGATTTAAACCCATATTGATGCCAATCTCGTGAATTTTTATTTGCTCACGTTCGTGAAGGACTCCATCACAATGCATCAATAATGCCAAACGATAGAATTGCTGAATGCGTTCAAATTCACTTTTAATTACTTCTGTTTTGTGTTCTTGATGAAATAATTGCTTGAACTCCTCTTTTTCAATTTGAAGCTCTTGAGCAATCATTGATAAAAAAAGATATTCTCTATCGTGTAATTTCCCGTCAACTATTGCAAAAGCAATCATATCTGTCAATAAACTTATTTTTTCAACTTTGGTTGACATCTTTTTATTATTTTTAGCTAAAATATTGTTTTTTGTTTCATCTTAAAAATTATTCTCTTGAAATTCATTGTCTCGCTTTTATTAATTGTTCTTTCTTTGACATCAAATGGTCAACAAACGTCGGCAAGCAAACAAGTTTCAACATTTACCATTGAGGCGCCGCAATTGAAAACTACCAAAAAAATCTGGTTATATCTACCAAAAAATTATGCTACTTCTACTAAAAAATTCCCAGTAATTTATATGCACGATGGGCAGAATTTATTTGATGCTAAAACATCTTATGTCGGAGAATGGAATGTTGATGAAACATTAGATAGTATTTCTGCTCAAGTAATTGTAGTTGGCATTGAACACGGTGGCGAAAAACGAATGGAAGAGCTTACACCATTTAAAAATGATCAATATGGAGGCGGTAACGCTGATAATTATATAGATTTTATCACAAAAACCCTAAAGCCCTATATCGATAAAAACTATCGAACAAAAACCAATGCCAACAACACTTGTCTTTGGGGAAGCTCACTTGGCGGATTAGTTTCTTTTTATGGAGCTTTGAAGTATCCTGATGTATTTGGAAAAGTCGGTTGTTTTTCGCCTTCTTTTTGGTTCAATAGAAAAGAAATTTTTGATTTAATGGGAAAAACCAAGAACTACAAAACCAAAATTTATCTCTTATGTGGCGATAATGAAGGTGATGCCGATATGGTAAGTGATTTAAATAAAATGGAATATCAAA
>CAISUR010000202.1 GCA_903888655.1 uncultured Bacteroidota bacterium
CTGTGGTTAGTAGAACCATTATAAAAAAATTAACGGGCAATATCACCGTTTCATCTTTTGATGCAGGAGAAGAATTAGATGAAAAAATTTCGCCATTTGATACGTACATTCAAATAATTGATGGCGTTGGAGAACTCACGATTAATGATAAAAAACTAAAATTAAAATTGGGAGAGGGAATTATAATTCCCGCTCATGCCAAACATCATTTTAATGCCAGCCAGCAATTCAAAATGATTTCAACGGTGATAAAAAGTGGTTATGAAGATTGACTAAACCAGTATAATGCCGCTATAAAACAACATAGAGAATGGTGCTCTACATAAAATACATGGTAAGTCTTCGGCGCAAAATGTTGGTAAAAGAGGAATTAAAAAATCTTGGATTACATTATGTTATGGTAGATTTAGGCATGGTAGAACTAGTAGAAGTTATTACTCCAACACAATTCCAAGAATTGCGAAAAAATCTAGCTGTTTCTGGATTAGAATTATTGGATGATAAAAAATCAATTCTCATTGAGCGCATTAAAAATGTAATTGTTGAAATGGTGCATTACACCGATGAAATTCCGAAAGTAAATTATTCTGATTATATCAGTGAGAAACTCCATCACGATTATACCTATTTGTCCAATGTATTTTCAGAGGTAAAAGGAATTACGATTCAACAATTCATCATTCATCACAAAATAGAACGTGTTAAAGAACTGCTCTTATATGATGAGATGAACCTAACCGAAATCTCCTATATTCTTAACTATAGCAGTGTAGCCCATTTATTCAATCAGTTTAAAAAAATCACAGGACTTTCACCTACTTATTTCAAACAATTAAAATACAAACGTTGTCAGAATTTAGAAAACATCGTATAATAACCTATAAAAACGTTCAAGCACTATCCCTAGATAGTGTTTTTTTTTCTAATAAACGGTAAACGTGTGATAGGTGTAATTTATTTAAAGTAAGTTGTAAAACATTATGCTATCGATCGTCGCATCTTTGTACTATAAGAAATCAACATTAAATAATTACTATTATGGAAGCAAAAAGCAGCAAAAGTACCGAGGCGTTCAAAATTTCTGGAGATTGGAGTCAACAAGCGAATGAGCTTAAAGAAAAGTATCCCAATCTTACCGATTCCGATTTAAAGTTTGAACGCGGAAGAGAAGATGATTTGATTAAGCGAATGGAATTGCGTCTTCATAAAAAGCGTGAAGAAGTAATTAACATGATTAAAAAAGTACAACCTGCAACAGTATAATATTGACTTGATTATATGGGCAACGTAGACTTTACGAGATACTACGAATACATGTAAAAGCCAAGTAAAAACGCAGGAAGTCAAATTTCTGCGTTTTTTTATTTTTAAAAATCAAGTCTTATGATAAAAGTTACCAAACACGGTATTATTCTTGAAAAAACAGTATTATCATTTGAAAATGATAGTGTTTTAAATCCAGGCGTATTTCAAGAGGGAAATACCCTTCACATGTTGTATAGAGCGGTTCGAAAGGGTAATTATTCCACCGTTGGATATTGCAAATTAGAAGGTCCCTTAAAAGTAGTGCAACGCAATAACACACCATTAATGATTCCGTATTCTGAAGCTGCTTCCAAAGGCATTGAAGATCCAAGAATTGTTAAGATTGATGGTGTTTACTACATAACTTATACTGCTTATAATGGTATTAATGCTTTGGGAGCATTAGTTACAACAAATGATTTAAAAACATTTGAGAGAGAAGGAATTATTGTTCCAAAAATCACTTTCGATGAATTCAAGCGATTGGCAGAGTGTACCAATTTGGTCAATGCTAAATATTTTCGACATGTTCGACATTTTGAAGTGGATGAAGGTATTTATTTGTGGGATAAAGATGTGCTTTTTTTTCCGAGAAGAATAGGAGGTAAGTTGGCTTTTTTTCATAGAATACGTCCTGGAATTCAGTTAGTGATGGTGAATAGTTTAGACGAACTCACAAAAGATTTTTGGAATCACTATTTTCTGCATTTTAACAAACAAATTGTGATGGATCCTATTGGCGTGAACCATGAATCAAGTTATATCGGAGCAGGTGCGCCGCCCATTGAAACCGAATTAGGATGGTTACTCATCTATCATGGAGTTTATGATACTTCGGCAGGGTATATTTATTCTGCGGCAGCCGCATTGTTGGATATTGATGATCCAACTATAGTTATTGCTCGATTGATTGATCCTTTGTTTGTTCCTGAATTTGAATATGAATTGAATGGCGTTGTCAATAATGTTGTTTTTCCTACAGGTACATCATTATTTGACGACACACTGTATATTTATTATGGTGGTGCTGACAAGTGCATCGCTTGTGCATCAGTAAGTTTAAAAGAGTTGTTACAAGAATTGTTATTAAATAAAGTGCATCATGAATAGTAATTTTTTTCCAATAGTAAGTAATAGTCTAATTGTTTATAAAGAAGCAATTCAAAATCGTTTGAATAGCAATTTTATGAAATCAACGGAAGTTAAAAAAAACGTCATTCCGTTTATTCATAAAGAATTACCCGAGATATTATTTATAACCTCTTATCCACCAAGAGAGTGCGGAATTGCGACTTATACCCAAGATTTAAGGAATGCTATTCAAGAAAAATTCGGACATTCTTTATCATTGAAAGTATGTGCATTAGAATCAAAAGAATCTAATTTAAAGTATCCTGATGAGGTCAAATACATCTTAAATACAGAAGAAGAAGGTCAATATATTTTATTTGCAAAAAAAATCAATGCTGATAAAAACATCAAAATGATTTTCTTACAGCATGAATTTGGCTTATTTGGCGGTGATTATGGTAAATATCTATTGAAGTTTATGGTGCATATCAACAGACCCATTGCCATTACCTTTCATACCGTTTTACCAAATCCGAATAAAGAATTAAAAAAAGTAGTCCGAAAAATGGTGGATTATTCCGATAATGTCATTGTCATGACCAATTCATCGGCAACAATATTAAAAAGAGATTATGGAATTGCCGAAAGAAAAATAAGAATTATTGCCCACGGAACACATTTGGTTTCTTCGTTAAACGAAACACATAAAAAATCCAGAGTTCATTTGGCAGATAGAACGGTTCTTTCCACTTTCGGATTATTAAACGAAGGAAAAAGTATCGAAACGGCATTAGATGCGTTACCCGAAATCATAGCTCGTTTTCCTGATGTGATCTATTTAATCATTGGCAAAACACATCCCGAAGTTAAAAAGCGTGAAGGAGAAAAGTACCGTGATTTTTTGCATCAAAAAGTTTTTGATTTAAATCTGCAAAATAATGTTCGTTTCATTAACCGATATCTTTCATTAGAAGATTTGATGGAACATTTACAACGCACCGATATTTATTTATTCACCTCCAAAGACCCAAATCAAGCCGTAAGTGGAACTTTGGCTTATGCTATGGCATGTGGATGTCCTATTATTTCGACACCCATTCCTCATGCCAAAGAACTATTGGAAGGCGCAGGTTTAAATTTTGATTTTCAAAATGCAAGTCAGTTAGCGGCTGCTACCATCAAACTGCTTTATAATCCTGAATTATTAGAGGGAATGCGATTAAATGCCTTACATAAAATCAATCCAACGGCATGGCAAAACTCGGCATTAGCACATATTGAATTGGCACAAAATAATTTTTCAAGAAACAGTATTCCTTTACATTATGAAATCCCGAAGTTATCTTTAGATCATATTAAGAAAATGACAACGGACAAAGGAATCATACAGTTTTCGTCTATTGATATACCCGATTTACATTCAGGTTATACACTCGATGATAATGCCCGCGCATTAATTGCTTTGACCAAACATTATGAAGTTACTGGAGATGTTGATGATTTAGTATTAATTACTACCTATTTAGATTTTATCCTTTTTTGCCAGCAAGAAGATGGTTCATTTTTAAATTATGTTGATATTGAGGACAATTTTATGCTTAAAAATACTAATGAAAATTTAGATGATTCCAATGGTAGAGCTATTTGGGCACTGGGAGAATTCATCGCTCACGATGATATACTTAATGAAAATCTAATTAATAAAGCAAAATTTGCTATTGAAAAATCATTGAATACTATTGGTGAATTTCAGTCACC
Source organism: uncultured Bacteroidota bacterium (assembly GCA_903888655.1). Taxonomy (GTDB): domain Bacteria; phylum Bacteroidota; class Bacteroidia; order Flavobacteriales; family Flavobacteriaceae; genus Flavobacterium. Next base: position 4,135 of record CAISUR010000202.1, read on the forward strand.
TAGAGCTATATCATTTGCTATCAAAGGATTGTATTTTTATAATTTGCATCATGAAAATTTTAGAATTAAACATATAATTGTTGGTCTTGCCGATAATCTAGTTTCTAAATACCGAGGTGTTTCTGAAAAAAACTGGAATTGGTTTGAAAATTATTTAACCTATGCGAATAGTGTTCTGCCCGAAGCTATGCTTTATGCCGCGTTATGCACCGGAAGTCA
>CAISUR010000203.1 GCA_903888655.1 uncultured Bacteroidota bacterium
GTTATGAAAAAAATGCAATTCAGTTGAAACTGTTGTTAGTTTGGTTTGCATTTCTTGAATAGATTCATAAATAAACCGCCAATGACGAACATCAGAATCATCATAATTCATGACGGATGGCTCAAAAAAATAGACTAATAAAACCGGAATTTCTTCTTGTTGTGCCAAATAAAGTGGTTCGTGATCTGTAAAACGTAAATCACGTTTGAACCAAACAATATTTACAGCTTTTTTATTCAATTTTGGAGTAATGAAGTGATTTCTTTATCGGGCTTGGCATAACTCAATCGGTCTAATTGTATCGTTTTATGATAACTATCTAAACCCGAACAAGTAATGGTATTGGCTTTTTCAATATCAATAAAACCATCATCGTGCAGGCATTCTGACGGAAAATAAACCTCTTTAATTTCGCCAATTATTAAAACGGTGTTGTTAATTTTTAAATCCACTTTTTCTTTAAATTCTAAGGCCAATTGAATCGCACTCTCTTTTACAAATGGAGCAAAAAAATCTTTTTTGTATTCAGTAGTGAGACCCGTAACATCAAATTCGGAAACTGCTCTGTTGTAACGCGCCGAAGTTTGATGCGCTTGTTTGAAAATCGTTGGATTGATATGATTGACGGTATAAAAATTCGTCTGTAAAATATTTTCCAAAGTATGTCGTTCTACAACTCCGGGACGAAAAATCATTCCGAACAATGGTGGATTGCTTCCAATATGAATAAATGAGTCAATGATTGCTAGATTAGTTAGATTTTCATTATTTTGAGTACCCACTAAGCAAACGCTTTTAAAACCAACTAAACTATTAGCAAAATGAACGCGTTGCTGCTTCTCCATTGCCATTATATCATCATAAGAAATATTTTTTTGCATGCTAACTAGACTTATTTTTTATTTATTTTTGGATAACCCACTTTTTATCGCTGTTGAGTTTAAAGGTGCCAAGGTGCTCTTTATTCCATTCGTTCGGCGCTATTAATGAAAGAGAATTCGTTCCATCTTCGTTGGCATACAAATGATAAATTTCGCCAATAACGGGTTCAAATGAAAATTTAGCATTGTAAACCAGTTCGTTCCATTCGAATTCTTGCATCAAATTTTCATATTGAATTTTGAGTTCATTGAATTTATTTTCAAACTCTTTATTTACATTGCTTATTCCTCTGCTTTTCCATGAAACAACATCATCAACTCTAATTACTGGCGCACCAACACTTGTTGAATAGGATAATAAACTTGCGTTGTAACCTTCGTCTTCTGAAAAAACTACATTATCTGGTTTTTTACTTTCCATTGTTTAACGTTTAGAAATTTTATTATTTGAAATGGAACGTTGCAAATTGCATTTGAATCGGTCAATACCTTCCACGCGTTTAGAAACATGTTTCGTTTTGCAATTTTCAACACGTTCGCGCCACAATTTATAACTGCTGAATTTCAATTCTTTTTTCATTAATGCTTTAACATCTGCTTCGGCTAAACCAAACTGAAATTTTATGGCATCAAATGGAGTTCGGTCTTCCCAAGCCATTTCTATAATTCTATCAATTTGAATATCAGATAGATTCTCTTTTTCTATGGGTGCAATAACGGACTTCAAAATATATTTGTTTAATATTTATTGATTTTAATTAAACAAAAGTAATTATTTTAAAATCATTATTTCAATTTAAGAGTAAAAAAATAAGTTAAATTTCGTTAAACCGACATGAAATAATATCCTTATTTTTGTACACTATACAAATAATACTATGCAATCAATTGAAGCCAACGGATATTCCATCTATTTTAATGAAAGTGGATATGAGGCAATCCATCACATACTATTTGAAAATAAATATTCCTCTATTTTTATTTTAGTTGATGAACATACTAATGACTTTTGCTTGCCAAAATTCTTACCCAATTTAGCTACAGAAATTACCATTGAAATCATTGAAATTGAGGCTGGCGAAAGCATTAAAAACATTGCCACATGCTTAGAAATATGGTCAATTCTGTCGGAACTTGGAGCCGATCGTAAAAGTTTAATCATCAATCTTGGCGGCGGCGTGATTACCGATATTGGTGGATTTATTGCGTCTACCTATAAAAGAGGCATCGATTTTATAAACATACCAACCACTTTATTAGGAATGGTTGATGCTTCAATTGGCGGAAAAAACGGGGTTGATTTAGGTAATTTAAAAAATCAAATTGGCGTTATTAATGTGCCACGATTATTGTTAATTGATACTTCTTTTTTAGAAACATTGTCGCAAAAAGAAATGCGATCTGGATTGGCAGAAATGCTCAAACACGGTTTAATTTACGACAAAAAATACTGGGAACAATTTTTGAATTTATCTGATATTGATTTTGCCGATTTTGATGATTTAATTTATCATTCGATAGTAATTAAAAACGAAATTGTAAAGCAAGATCCAACCGAAAACGGCATTCGAAAAGCACTCAACTTTGGTCATACGCTTGGTCACGCAATAGAAAGTCATTTTTTAGAATCAGCAACACCTCTTCTGCACGGCGAAGCCATTGCTATTGGAATGATTTTGGAAAGTTTTATTTCCAAAGAAAAAGGATTGTTATCAAACGAAGAATTTCATCAAATAAAATATACCATCACCGACATTTTTGAAAAACATATTTTTACTAAAAATGACATTGAATCCATTCAAAATTTACTCATTCACGATAAGAAAAATGAGTATGGAAAAGTGCAATTTGCGTTGATTAAGGGTATCGGAAACATCATTATTAATCAATCGGTTGAAAATGAATTAATTATTAGTAGTTTTGAAGATTATAAATCTTAATATTTTTTTAATAAAAATATTGCAATTCGCTTAATTTATTTTTTACATTTGCGCTGATGATAAAGAACAA
>CAISUR010000204.1 GCA_903888655.1 uncultured Bacteroidota bacterium
GGTGCTCATTCTTGACGGGTCTAATTCTTTTTGTATGGATAAAAGGGATTGTGCAATCTTTTTTCCTTGTTCAGTTCCTTGAATGGTTTGTTCTTCATTGCCAATTGACCATAAAAATACCGAAGGATGGTTTCTGTCACGAATAATTAATCGTCGAAATTGGTCAGTATATTCGGGACTACTATTCAACAAACGTTGTTCGTCTAGAACTAGCATTCCCAAACTGTCGCAGGCTTGTAAAAGCTCAGGTGTTGGAGCGTGATGACTTGTTCTATAAGCATTCGACCCCATTTCTTTTAATAATTTAATGCGGTAGTATTGCATATAATCGGGCAAGGCACTACCTATACCGGCATGGTCTTGATGATTGTTGGTGCCTTGAATTTTGATGTGTTTTCCATTTAAAGAAAATCCTTCTTTAGCATCAAATTTTAGCGTTCTGATACAAAATTTGATTTTTATTTGGTCTGTAATTTTGACATTTTCTTCAATGACAGAAACAACTCGATATAAATAAGGATCATCTAATGACCATAAACGGGCATTTTGTAAAGATAATTTTTGTTTTATGGTTGTTTGTCCGTTGATTGTTAGCGAAATTTTTTGGGAATCGCTTTTCGTAACGACCTTTCCATCTCTATCGGTGAGATACGTATAAATCATGCATTCAGATGGAATTGAATTTTTATTTTCTATAATAGTTTCTGTAGAAATTATAGCATTTGCATTGGTCACTTCTGAAGTTACATACAATCCGTCCTCTGGAATATGCAAGTTGTTGCGTTCGTTAAGCCACACATGGCGGTAAATTCCTGCTCCTTCGTAAAACCAGCCCTCATTTTGTGTAGCATCCACTCGAACCACCATTACATTTTCGGCATCAAAATTCAGATAATCGGTTACATCGTATGATTTTCCAACATAGCCACTAAAATTAGTCCCTAAATAAAATCCGTTTATCCAAATGGTAGCATTTCTATAAATTCCATCAAATTGAATTTCAAAACGCTTATCACTTTTTGATTTTGAAACGCTAAAATGTTTGCGATACCAACCGATGCTTGTTTCAGGATATAATCCTCCAATGGTTTTGTAACCATGAGATTCTACATCAAAATTTGTGGTATTTTGAAATGGAAGTGTAACCGCCCAATCATGAGGTACATTTACAACAGTCCAGGAAGTATCTTCAAACTTTGGATTGATAACAGTTGTGGCAAAAACATTTGATTTATGTAGCAAAGAAACACTACTGTAATCAAAATCTTTATCTGGATGCGCAGCATTGCCAAAGTGGAACTTCCAACCTTCGTCAAGACTTATTTTTTCTTGAGCCACAATGTTTATAGAAAGGAGTAGAAAAAAACCTATTAGAATTAATCTTTCATAAATATAATGAATTTTGATTTTTAGCATAATACTCTTTTTAATTTGCTTTAAAAGCATCCAAAGCCATTGAAGGTTTCCCATCAGCCTGCCATGCGCTCAATTGATAACCACTCCATGATTTTTCTCCTTCAGGTTCCCAGTATATAACCCCAAGACCTTTATTATTTGGAACCGCTTTCACTGCATTGATTACCGCCACAAGCATATCATGTGTGTTTTGGGCTAATGTAAAATCGCCTCCTACCTCAACAACCATAACTTCTTTTCCATATCTTGAAACCATATCATTTAAATTAGCAGTAAGATCATTTATTGTGGTGGTGTAATCGCTATTTAACCAATACGGATAATAAGACATTCCAATCACATCATATCGTACATAATTTGATGTAGCAGTATCAAAAAACCATCTAAATTTGGCATTATTGTTCCCTTCATCAAGATGAACGACTACTTTTATTGATGGGCTTACAGCTTTTGTCGCATCATATCCTTTATTTAACAATTGTGCTAATTGGCTAAAATTATTAGAATTCCCTTCTGGCCAAAGCATTCCACCAGGAATTTCATTGCCAATTTGAACCCATTCTGGAGTTACTCCCGATGTTTTCAAATCATTTAACACCTCATAAGTATGATTATAGACATCCGTCAATAATTGGCTAAAAGAGTGATTAACCCATGCCGCAGGTTTGTTTTGTTTGCTTGGATCCGCCCAAGAATCAGAATAATGAAAATCAATCATGATGCGCATTCCCATATTTTTGGCACGAACAGCCATAGCAATGGTTTCTGCTTTACTGCAATGTCCATTGATTTTATCTGTTGATGGATTTACCCATACACGGAGTCGAATAGTGTTGATTCCTCTATCTTTTAGCAATTGTAAACAATCTTTTTGAGTTCCATCTGCATCATAAAAATGATATCCTGTTGCCTCCATTTGAGGAAGCCATCCAGTATCAGCTCCTTTTGCAAATGATGTAGGCGTTGGCGATGGCGCTGGTGATGGCTGATCAGCGACACTTTGTGCATTGCTACAGGAAGTGGAAGACAATGTCGCTGCTAGAAATAAGGCTAGTGATAAAAATGCTTTAATTTTTTTCATAATTATATTTTTTCAAATTTGAATGTGGTGGTATGCAAATAGGTTTCCCCTTTTTTTAAAACTGCTGATGGAAAGTGTTCATGATTAGGTGAGTCAGGAAAATTTTGAGTTTCAAAACAAATTCCACTTAATGAATTATAGTTGGCATTTTCCTTACCTATTATTTGGTTAAAACAATTGCCTCCAACATATATATGTACTGCTGGTTGATTGGTAAAAACCGACATCTTAAGTTTGTTTTTAATACTAAACAGCGTTGCCGCAAGTTCATTTTCTTGATTCAAAACAAAAGTATTATCAATTTTTGCGGGACATTTTTTTGGCAAATTAAAATCAAAAGGACTATTGGCTATTTCAGAAAAATTACCCGTAGGGATGTTTTCAATATTGGTTTCTAAAGTTTTGGCTGAGTTTACAAATAAATTCTGATTCATAATGGTTTCTGAATGTCCATCCAGATTAAAATAACTATGTTGTGTTAAATTAATGATGGTGTCTTCAGTAGTTTTTGCTATCATTTCCACTTTAAATTCATTATCATCAGTCACTGTATAAGTAATTTGAGTGGTAAGTTTACCTGGAAATTTTTCTTCGTTTTCTCGACTAATATATTCTAAAACAATAGCGTTTGACGTAACCGTTTTAACTTCCCATAAAGCTTTACTAAATCCTTCAAAACCACCATGAATATGATGCAATCCATGATTTTTAGACAACTCAAATTCACTTCCATCTATCGCAAATTTAGCATTGTTTATTCGTCCAGCAAATCTTCCTACAATTGCGCCAAGATAAGGAGCGTTTGGTAAATTAAATGAATGAATGTAATTTTCTAAAGAATCAAAACCCAAAACAACATCTATTTTCTTACCATTCTCCACCGGAATTTTTAAAGACGTTATGGTTGCTCCATAATTAATAACATCTAATTCAACTCCGTTTTTGTTTTTCAATGTATGGCAAATAACCTCTTGACCATTTGGCGAAAAACCAAATGATTTCTTATTATTGGCTCTAATAAACTGAGAAAAATGTTTTTTTAACATTCTATCTTTATTAAAATAATATCAAATGTACTAAAAAGTCGTTTTAAACCATACCAGTACCTACCAGTTTTTAGTAACTTGCCACCAGTTAATTTATTTTCATGAAAATTATAAAGGTAGCATCAGGGTCGAATATACCGAAATATAAGCAAATAGTTAATTCTATTGAAAATGCAATTGCGGACAATAGATTAAAAAAAAATGACAAATTGCCTTCGGTAAATAAAGTTAGTTTAGAATTCTCTATTTCACGTGACACGGTTTTATTAGCTTATGATGAATTAAAAAAACGAGGCATTATTTACGCTATTTTAGGAAAAGGATATTATGTAAAAAGTGTAGAGTTTAGTTTTGAACAAAGAATATTCTTGCTTTTTGATGAGTTGAATATTTTCAAAGAGGATATTTATAATTCATTTTTAGAAAAGATGAACAATAGAGCCCAAATAGAAATCTTTTTTCATCATTTTAATATTGAAATGTTTAAAAAACTAATCAATGAAAGCAATGGAAATTATTCCAAGTACATTATAATGCCTACAAATTTAAATGGAGCTGCTAGATTAATTAAAACGCTTCCAAGGCAAGATGTGTATATTTTAGACCAAACGAATTCCGAACTGAAAGATTATCCATCTATTCATCAAAACTTTGTAAATGATATGTATAACGGTTTACTACAAGGAAAAGATCTTTTAAAGAAATACCATAAATTAATTTTAATCTTTCCAGGATTTAGAGAACCTTTCGGAATGAAAATTGGATTTGAAAAGTTCTGTTTGAATTTTTCTTTTCAATATGAAATCATCACTGATTTTAATAACAAAGAAATTCAACAAGGAGAGGTGTATATTATTCCAGATGACAGAGATTTGGTTAAAGTAGTAGAAAAAGGGAAGTTTCAAAAACTAAAACTAGGTACTGATTTCGGAATAATATCCTATAATGAAACACCATTAAAGAAAGTTGTTGAAAATGGAATCACAACCATTTCAACGGATTTTAACCAAATGGGGCATTTGTTGGCAACAATGATTTTAGAAAATAAAAAAAGTCAAATTGAGAATAAAAGTAATTTGATTATTAGGAATTCATTATGATTTCTTCAAATGAGTAATAAATTATATCCAATTAATTATGCAACTATTAAAACAAATTTAACAGATTATTTTCTAAAAACTTACTTGTCTTAAAATTGTTTTCCCTAGAGGAATGAGCGTAATGGTTTCTATTTGATTACTAGTTTTATTTCGTGCTTTTATCATAATCTTACCCGCTTCAAATTTGGCTTGATGCGCTGTAATAAATTCAAAACGAAAGTGATCCTTTGGTTTATAAAATAAATCATCAAAATGGGTTAAATACGACTTTCCTTTCTCTTCAATTGCATCGATTGGTTTGGCATAACACAAAGCGCCATAAGTGAAATATCTTTCGTTATTCAAATCTTCTTTGATTTGAACAGTGGTTTTGAATTCAATCGAAATAGCGTCTTCTTTAGCAAACAGTCTATCGAAAACCAACCAATCATTTTCTACAATATAGTTTTTACTAGAAATCACGTCTGTAGCCCACGAAGGTTTTCTAATCTTGATGGTAAACGTTGCTACTTCATGATTAGCAATCTTATAGGTAAATTTATTTTGATAAGGATATTCAGTAATGGTTTCAATAGTTATGATTTTATTATTGATTTCGGCAGTAACACTATTGGGCATTAGAAGTGCATTTACCAGTACAGTATCCTTTTCTTTCAACCAAGCTTTTTCTAAAAAATAAGGTGTAATTCGACCAGCATTCGGATTGCAACATACGGCAATATCTTGGTGTGCGGGGGAATATTTATATCGGGTTTGCTTTCGATTGGGTTCTACTTCGCCATTTTTAGTACCTTCCATCTCATAAGAATTGTCGGTTTTGAGGTAAGCAATACAAGAATGATTTGGATTTCTGGCACCTTGTGCAGCATTATAAAAAATAGTTTCAACCGATTCTGCAGTTTTTAAATTCCCTTGTTTTTGAAACAATACCGTATAACTGTCCAGTAATTCTTGCAACGAGCAATATTCATAACCTGTTTGAGTAGCATCTGCAGTTCTTTCGGCTATCCATTCATCTCCAATAGCACCACCTGTTACTGTGGTGCTCTTTTCAATTCGTTGCACGTAACTTGATAGTGCTTTTTGCAATTCTAAATTATTCGAAGCATAAGCCGCTACAATTAATGGGCGCAAATGCTCATAGGTATGAACGCCATGCGATTGCAATTTATAATTTGGATTGAGAATATTGTCCAATTGAACATCTTTTTCTGATTGGTAGGTTTTGCAAAAATCTTGATAAAGAAATAACGCATAATCGGTATATTTGGTATCACCGGTAATTTGATACATTTTGTCTAAAATATCTGTAAAAGTCAATCCGTGTGAAACGCCACCATTGAAGGCTGTTCCAGAAGAAAACGGACTTGATTTTCCCATCGGATAATTCACCATAACATTAGCAACGGCTTTCTCAATTGCTTGCCATACTTTTTTATCGTGTGAGTATTCATAATAAGCTAACAAGCCACGAAACATAGTTGTTTTGGACCATAATTCTCCATTTTCTGAATTGAAATTATAACGCAATTCTTTATCATATATACCAATATAACCGTCAGCATCTTGTGCTTTTAAAACTTGCTGAATATAATAGGCTACTTTTTTTAAACCTTCTTTATCGTTTAGTAGGATCACATTCCTAATATAACCATCCCACCAATTGGATTGGGTTTCACTGTTCCACCATTTGTATTGTTCGGAACCTTCTGCATCTCCTTCTTTTGAATTTCCCAAATCTTTAACGGCACTATTCTTATGTAATCTTCCAGTGCTGTAAATTGGGTCGTTGATAAGGTCTGGTACTAATTTATCCAAATTGCCCACAAATCCAGCGACATCTTTTTGCATTTGAGTCTTCATCCATCCCGATGGTTTGATACTTCCAAAAGGTAGTATTTGATATTTTTCCTCAATTTTATTTGGATCTTTTATTTGTGAATACATAGTGAATGAAACTAAAGTTAGGAATATTAGAGATACTTTTTTCATAAGAAGTTATTTATTTGTCATTTGAAAATGAAGAATTCCGCCGTTCATAATTTCACCATAGGTAATAAATTGTCTTGAAATTACAGTGTTGTTTAGTTTTGGGTTTTCTTGAAAACTATTTTTTGTTGAAAAATTCGATGCTTTAATGGAAAATATTTTATGGTTCTTCAAATGCAATGTCGCCTTTTTTACTTGAGGTGCTCCCAGCACAAATTCACCATTAGCAGGATTTACAGGATAAAACCCTAAGGTGGACAAAATATACCAAGCACTCATTTGACCGCAATCGTCGTTGCCAATCATGCCGTTTGGCGTATTGTTATGGAATTCGCTACAAATTTTATGAATGAATTTTTGCCCGATTTTTGGTGTATCCGAATACGCATACAAATAAGTAATATGATGACTAGGTTCGTTGCCATGTGCGTATTGACCAATCATGGCTTCTTGACCCAAAAATTTATTGGGATTAGGACTTTCAATACTAAAGAAATCATTCAGCTTTTTGGTAAATGCTTTGGTACCGCCCAAAAGCTTTTTCACGCCCTCGATATCATACTGCGCGGGTGTCCAAAAATATTGCCAAGCATTGGCTTCAGTATAATCTCCCGGATTGTTCATCGGTGAAGTCGCCATGAGCGGGTCAAACGGAGTTCTCCAACGACCTTGGGTATCTTTACCGCGAAACAATTGCGTTGTGGTATCAAAAAGGTTTTTATAATAATTGGCTCTTTTGTTAAAAACGACGCTATTTTCTTTGTCATTCAATTGCGCTGCCATTTGGGCGACACACCAATCGTCATATCCACTTTCTAAACTTCGTGAAACAGCCTCATTATCTAATTTATCAAAAGGATAATAGCCGAATTGGTTGTACAATTCCCAATTAGAATTGATGTGCGATTTTGTAGAAGTTTCAACCATTGCTTGAAATGCTTCTTTGGCATCAAATCCTCTAAAACCATTTTGATACGCCGATAACAGCATCGGAATCGCATGGTTGCCAATCATGCAATAATTGTCTTGTCCCCAAGCCGTCCAAATAGGTAAGAAGCCTGCTGCTTTGTGATGTAAAAGCAGTGTGTTTATAATTCCATCAATTTTTTCGGGTGCTATAATTTGAAGTAACGGAAAAGCCCCTCTATAAATATCCCAAATTGATAGGGTGGAAAAGTATTCTTGGTTTGGAGCCGTATTTATTGTATCATCGGCACCGCGATACTTCCCATCAACATCGGCAATATTAGAAGGTTGTATAAGCAAATGATACAATGAAGTATAAAAGATTTCTTTCTGTTTTTGAGGAGCTTCAATGTCAATTCGGTTAAGATAGCTGTTCCAAACTTTTTCGGCATTTTGCTTTACTTTTTCAAAATCCCAATGGGGTATTTCCGATTCTAAATTCAATTTGGCTCCATCTACACTAACGCTAGACAAAGCAATTTTTAGTTGTAACACCTTTTTCTTAGGCAATTGAAAGTCTAAAATGTACTTAGGTGCGCTTTGCTTTTTAGCTTTCGGTAATTCTTTTAAATTCATAAAAGGCGTTTCAAAAGTAATCGTAAAGAAATACTTTTTAGTAACCCAACTTTTGGTTTTGCAATACCCTGAAATAGTGGTGTTATTTTCTATTTTAATGTCATTTTCCAAAACTAAACTGTCATTCAAAAATTGAAATCCGTGTTGAAAATCCAATAGCAACTTTGCTTGGTTCTCTGGATATGTATATTTATGAAAAGCTACGCGTTCCGAACACGTGAGTTCTACTTTAACGCCATCTTTTTTGGTTAGCGTGTAGTAGCCAACAGTGGCCTTTTCGGTGTTTTTAAAGTAGCTGTTTTTTAGCTTTTCCTTTTGTTCATGATACGGAAGTAACAAAATAGTACCCATTTCGCCAATACCAGTGCCACTAAAACGCGTTTGAGAAAAACCCAAGAGCAACGTGTCATTGTACTGATAACCACTGGTATGATTCCAACCTTCAATGCTGTTATCAGGTCCCGGTTGCACCATTCCAAACGGCATTGATGGGCCAGGAAAGGTGTGCCCCGTGCCGTCTGTACCAATAAATGTGTTTACAAATTTGGCATTGTTTTGAGCAAAGAGACAATTGGCTTTACTTATCAAAACAAAAATTAGTATTATTTTTTTTAGCGGCATAAAACGTTTTTAGAGTATACTTTTCACATTTTCAATTAAGGCCAAATGAATTAAAATACATCACCTTTCTTTAGTATGTTCAAAACTATCATTTTCTATCTGATAGATTTAACAGTATTTTGTTCAATTATAACACTATATTGAATTATTTTTGAAAAATAATAACCACATAAGTTTATAATAAGCTATGAAGGCCAAATTAGAAGACATACCCACCGAAAAAGGAAACTCTAGCTTTTATGCCTATCGTTTTCAGGTTCCTTTTTTTGAATTCAAATGGCATTACCATCCCGAATACGAATTAACCTATATTGTAAACGGCAGCGGCTATCGAATTGTAGGTAATTCTTATGAATATTTTAGTTCGGGTGATTTGGTCTTATTAGGAAGCAATGTTCCCCATACCTGGACCAGTAAATTGCAAGATGGTGTCCCTTCAGAATCCGTTGTCATTCAGTTTTCTAAAGAATTTATCGCTTCTTTTTTATCTCTAAACGAAAGTAAATCTATTAACTCCATGCTGGCAACTTCCGAGCGAGGCATAGGTTTTGCAATCGATGAAGCCTTGAGTTCTAAAATCATTGCAGTAACCGAAACTACAGGAATGAATCGGGTTTTAAAATTGATTGCCCTGTTAGACGAATTATCCCAAAAACCAATGAATTGCATTGCGCCAAATGCCTTTCACACCATCGTCTCTCAAAAAAGCGAGGTACGAATTAACAAAGTGTGTCTGTTCATACAAAACAACTTTCATCATAAAATAGCTTTAAAAGAGGTAGCCAACCTAATTCATGTAACCGAAAGCAATTTCTGTAAATTTTTTAAAAAAGCCACTGGGAAAACCTATTCCGATTACATTAACGAAATACGAATTAACGAAGCGTGTCGTTTGTTAGCACAATCTGAAAAAACCATCAATCAAATTGCCTTTGAGTGTGGTTTTGAGACTTTAAGCTATTTTAATCGAGTTTTTTTGTCAAAAAAAGAAGTGACACCTTCAAAATACAGAAGTAAAACTTTGGATAGAACTTCTAAAAAGTAATACTCTAAAAACTTATTCCAAAGGGAATAAACACTTGAAACTGGACATAAAAAAACTCCAACATTTCTGTTGAAGTTTTGTGGGCGATGAGGGGTTCGAACCCCCGACCCCCTCGGTGTAAACGAGGTGCTCTGAACCAGCTGAGCTAATCGCCCGATTAGTGCTTGATTGCGAGTGCAAATATAAAACTCTTTTTTATATCTGCAAATATATTTTTAATAAATTATAAAATTTCTGCCACTACAAAAGTACTACCACCTATATAAATGAAATCGTTTTTCGAAGCATTTTTTAAAGCTTCTTGATAAGCATTTGAAACAGAAACATATACTTTTCCTTGAAGCTGGAATTCTTTTGCTTTATGTTGTAAAATTCCAGCATCTAATCCGCGAAGAATATTTGGTTTACAAAAATAATATTTGGCATCTTTTGGGAATAAAGGTAGAATTTCGTCTAAATTTTTGTCATTTACAACTCCCAAAACAAAATGTAGTGTCTCAAATTTTTCATTTTGAATTTGATTTAAAACACTTTTAAGTCCGTCTGAATTGTGAGCGGTATCACAAATTACTTTTGGACATTCACTTAATTGTTGCCATCTACCTTGTAATCCTGTATTTTTTATTACTTTTTGAAAACCATTTTTGATATTATCATCAGCTATTTTGAATTTATTTTGCTGCTGTAAAACTCTAATAGTTTTCAAAACTGTTTTTTTGTTGTGAACTTGATAATTTCCTTGAAGTTCTGAAGGAAAAGTATCCGTAATTTCATCGGAAGCAAAATAAATAGATGAATGAGTCGTGGTTGCCTTATCTAAAAAAACTGATTTAGTTTCATTAGTATATTCTCCAATTACAACAGGTATGTCTTCTTTAATAATTCCTGCTTTTTCAAAAGCAATGCTTTCTAAGGAATTCCCTAAAAATTGCGTGTGATCTAATCCTATATTAGTAATTACAGAAATTAAAGGCGTAATGATATTAGTGGAATCCAATCGTCCTCCCATTCCGACTTCGATGATGTTGATGTCTGTTTTTTCTTTGACAAAATAGTCAAAGGCTAATCCTACCGTCATTTCGAAAAAACTCAATTGATGCTCCTCAAAAAAAACTTTATTTTTGACAATAAACTCAACAATAAAAGCTTCTGAAATTTCTTCACCGTTAATTTTTATTCGTTCTCTAAAATCTTTTAAATGAGGTGATGTATATAAACCAACCTTAAATCCCGCTTCTTGCAAAACCGATGCAAGCAAATGAGAGGTTGAGCCTTTTCCGTTGGTTCCGGCAACATGAATGCACTTAAGATGCTTTTCAGGATTCCCAATATGATTAGACAATAAAACAGTATTAGTTAAATCTTTTTTATACGCCGATGCTCCTTGATTTTGATACATCGGCAATTGATTAAACATCCAATTAATGGTTTCTTGATAGGTCATTTCTTTTTTAAATAAAAAGTTATAAAAACAAAATAAAATCCCAATTTTGTAGTTTACTATTATATTAGAATTTATCTTTAGTGCAAATTTGAGATTATTTTTAACAACTAAATCAAAATTAAAATAATATGATTAATTTTTTTCTTCAAGTTCAAAACGATACCGTTGCAAAAGCTGCAGGAGCAGTGATTGAAGGCACAGCAAAAACTAATGAAATTTCAGTGTTGGGATTTATTTTAAAAGGAGGTTTCTTTTTAATTCCGATTTCACTATTACTATTCTATACCTTTTATGTTATTATTGAACGTTATTTATACATTCACAAAAGAGCCGTTATCGACCCGAATTTAATTCGTGATATTCGCGATAATTTAAATGCTGGAAACCTTGATGCAGCAGTTTCCATTGCCGAAAGAAATGGAACGGCTTCGGGATATGTGTTGCGCGAAGGAATACTGACTATAGGAAGACCTATAAGCGAAATCGAATCAAATATGGAACGTGCTGCCAATATTGAAGTTGGCGAAATGGAAAAACGATTGGGGCAACTCGGACTGATTGCTGGTATCGCACCAACGTTTGGTTTTATAGGAACCATTTCGGGGGTAATCAAGATTTTCTATAGCATTTCACAAACCGAAGACATCAGTATTGGTAATATTTCGGGAGGATTGTATGAAAAAATGATTAGTTCGGGAGCTGGGCTTGTAGTGGGTATAATTGCTTATTCCGCCTATCACTTGTACAACGGCAGAATTGATAGTTTTACTTTAGCTATTCAAAAACAAGTATTAGATTTTGTTAATATAATTCAACGTCCAAATGGTAAAACGAAATAAACGATTTCATGCCGAAGTAGCTACTTCGTCTTTGAGTGATATCATGTTTTTCTTGCTTTTGTTTTTTTTAATTATATCAACATTGGCCAATCCAAACGTGATAAAAATGACGTTACCAAAATCCAAAACCAATGAGAAAACCAACAAACAACTCATCAGTTTATCGGTAACCGAGGACAAACGATTTTATTTAGATAAAGAGGAAGTAGCTTTCAATCAATTAGAATCTACTTTACTATCTAAAATGGGCGACAGTAAAGACCAAACCGTTGTAATTCGTATTCCATTCAATCTGCAAGTTCAAGATTTGGTTGATGTGCTACAAATTGGAGTTAAAAACAAATTAAAGTTTGTTATCGCTACTAACAATAAAAAATAAAAATGCTTCCGATTAGGAAGACCCGATAGTGCATTCTATGATAAAAACAAATCTAACAAATGAGTCATACTAATAGGATATGATTGTAGTTTTATTTACTTTTTCGGCAAAAAGGTGGGACACTTTTGGTAGAGATAAATTTACGCAAGTACGTGGACAATTTTTCAAACTACCTTAACTACCTTACTTTGGAAAATTACAACTTATCAATATGATCAATAATAATTTCTTTTCTATTATAGTAAATAAGGTTTTTTTCTTCCAATTCATTCAGTAATAATGTAGCGGTTTGACGAGAAGTACAGATGATTTGGGCAATATCGGTCTGAGTGAGATAATTGTCGATGGTGTATTTGGAACCTTCTTGTTTGCCTTCTTTTTCGGCCCATTCTTTTAAAAAAGAAATCAATCGTGTTTTGGCATCTTTAGAAACCAAATTGGCATAATTGTTTTTAATGCGTTTCATTTTTAGCCCAACAAATTTGGTGTAAGACAACGCCAAAGTGGGGTTTTTTACTAATAAATCTTCAAAATCTGACATCAAAAAACTGCAAATAGAAACTTCGTCAGTGAGTGCTTTTGCGTATTCGTTTACATCGGTATCTTTTTCTAACGATAATTCGCCAAACAAATCGCCTTTTTGAAGAATTTCTTTTATGGTTTCATTGCCTTCATCATCTACTGAAACAATTTTGATATTTCCTTTTTTGAGTAAGAATATTCGAGGAACATCCGAAGATGAAAAATAAATAACATCGCCTTTCTTAGCTTTTTTAAAACCAACAATAATGCACAATTGCTTGATTTGAGACATGCTTAACGTCCAAAACAATTTGTGATCTCGAAGATACCAATATTTTAATTCCTCGTACAGAAAGAAACTATTCTGATGTAAATATATTAAAAAACTGATACAAAAACCCTTTCAATTTAAAACGGAAAGGGTTTGAATTATAATTAATTTTTAAATGCTAGACCAATCCTCTAGAAATCACAATACGTTGAATTTCAGAAGTTCCTTCATAAATTTGAGTGATTTTAGAATCACGCATCATTCGTTCTACGTGGTATTCGGCAACATAACCGTTTCCACCGTGAATTTGAACCGCTTCATTCGCTACTTCCAAAGCAATTTCAGAAGCATACAATTTGGCCATGGCACCCGAATGTGCAATATCTTTGCCTTCGTCTTTCTCGCAAGCGGCTTTCATTACTAATAATTTAGCAGCCGTAACTTTGACATACATATCGGCCAATTTAAAGGCAATAGCTTGATGATTGAAGATTTCTTTTCCAAACGCTTTTCTTTCGTGTGAATATTTCAAAGCAATTTCATAAGCGCCAGTAGCAATTCCGAGTGCTTGAGACGCAATTCCAATTCTTCCACCATTTAAAACATTCATGGCGAATGAAAATCCGAAACCGTCGGCTCCAATTCTATTTTCTTTTGGAACTTTCACATCGGTAAACATCAATGAATGCGTATCGCTTCCGCGGATTCCCATTTTTTTCTCTTTCGGACCAATATCAAATCCTTCCCAACCTTTTTCAACTATGAAAGCATTGATTCCTTTATGCCCTTTTTCTACATCGGTTTGCGCAATTACCAAATAGGTAGATGCTGTAGAGCCGTTGGTAATCCAGTTTTTTGTTCCATTCAATAAATAGTAATCGCCTTTATCAATAGCAGTTGTTTTTTGCGAAGTAGCGTCGCTTCCAGCTTCGGGTTCACTTAAACAAAAAGCACCAATAACTTCGCCTTTGGCTAATGGCACTAAATATTTCATTTTTTGTTCTTCCGAACAATATTTTTCCATTCCAGCACAAACTAGTGAGTTGTTTACCGACATGATTACCGCTGCAGAAGCATCTACTTTGGCTATTTCGGTCATGGCCAAAACATAGGAAACACTGTCTAAACCGGCACCACCATATTTTGGATCGACCATCATTCCCATAAACCCTAATTCCCCCATCATTTTAACTTGTT
The DNA here is from genome assembly GCA_903888655.1 of uncultured Bacteroidota bacterium. GTDB lineage: Bacteria > Bacteroidota > Bacteroidia > Flavobacteriales > Flavobacteriaceae > Flavobacterium. The sequence continues at coordinate 14,493 of CAISUR010000204.1, forward strand.
CAGTTGGGAATTTGGAATGCTCGTCTCTTTCAATTACTCCAGGTAATAGTTCAGTTTGAGCAAAATCTCTGGCTGCTTGCTGAATCATCAAATGCTCTTCGGTAAGATTAAAATCCATATTTTTGATAAATTTTATTTAGTAAAACTTTGTTTGAGAGCTCAAAAGTAGCACATTTTAATTAATATCTAAAACGTTTTCGTAATTTTAGCCAATGTTTAAAGAAACCTATAATGTTATTGGTGTGATGTCAGGTACATCGCTTGATGGAATCGATTTAGCGCACATCCATTTTACCGTATTTGAGGGCAAATGGAGTTATACAATTTTAGAATCTGAAACGGTTTCTTATCCATCCTATTGGCTAAACAAATTGAAAGTTGCTGTTAGTTTTTCTGCAGAAGAACTGACGCAACTCAACGAAGAGTACACCGAGTTTTTGGGTGACATTATCAAATCATTTATTGATACTTATCACATTCAAAATCTCGATGCGGTTTGTTCGCACGGACATACTATTTTACACCAACCCCAAAACGGATTTACGTTACAAATTGGAAATTTACCCATAATAGCGACTATTATAAATCGAAAAGTGGTATGTGATTTTCGAGTGCAAGATGTAAAACTTGGTGGTCAAGGTGCGCCTCTTGTTCCTATTGGCGATCGCATTTTATTTTCTGAACACAAGTATTGTTTGAACCTTGGCGGATTTTCGAACGTGTCTTTTGAAGAGCATTCCAAACGTGTTGCTTTTGATATTTCACCCGTTAATACCGTATTGAATTTCTATGCAAACCAATTAGGATTGGATTACGACGATAAAGGAACAATGGCTCGCTTTGGAAGATTAAATTCTGAATTATTGAACGAACTAAACACTTTAAATTATTATAAAAAACCATTCCCGAAATCATTGGGTTTTGAGTTTGTAAAAGAAATTGTGTTGCCTTTAATCGAAAAATATTCGATTTCCATTGAAGATAAAATGCACACTTTTACAGAACATATTGCTTTACAAACTTCATTGTCATTACCCAATAAACAAGGCAAAATATTAATTACTGGTGGCGGCGCTTACAATGATTTTTTAATAGAACGGATGCAATTTCATTTGCCAAAAATCCAAATTATAATTCCAGATAACAAAACTTTAGAATATAAGGAGGCCTTGATTTTTGGTTTGCTAGGTGTTTTAAAACTTCGTGGAGAGGTTAATGTTTTGAGTAGTGTTACAGGTGCTCGTGAAAATCATAGTTCGGGTGAGATTTATTAATCTCTTCCGGTTATTTATTTTGTCTCACTCATTTTTTCCCATGCTTTCATTGTCATTATATTAAGGCTGTCGGTTTTACAATCCCAAATTGAGATAAAATCTTTTGACATTACTGAATAACTTTCCCATTTAGCAAATTTTTCATAAAGCATTAACGTACAGATATCTGTTGGAGTTATAAATTCTCCAGTAGATGGTAAGTGTGTATGTATTCCTGAAACACTTCCTTTATATTCTGTAGAAATTATATTTTTATGCAATCTTTTTTTACTGAGTAAATTATTATTTTTATCAAAAGTTAGTAGATAGTCATTACCAAAAATCATCACTCCATTATGTTCTGGCCCTGTTAGTATATATACTTTTTTACTATCCTTTTCAATTATTGGAATAATATTCAAATTAGTATATTTATATCTAACAAATAAAGTATCTGACATAACTTCATTCTTTGTTTTATTTCGTAAAATACTTAAATCTAATTCGTAAGAAGTTAAATCCCTTTCATTACTATCAACTTTTGCAGTTTTAACATTATAAGAAGGATCAAAACTTACTGTACAAATAGCTTTAGGACTATCTCCTTTTGAAAAAAACACACATTTAGAAACATCTCCTTCGGTATATGAGAAATACCCTCCTCTAATTTCTTTTTTTTCAGGGAATTTTTCATCGAATATATCTGAACCATACCAAGAAGCCATCTCTGAACGGTATAATTTCTTTCCCTCTGTTTCTATTTCAATTTTTTGTTTTTCTATTTTCTTGCTTTGAGCCGAACTATTGAAACAAATCAATATAAATAAACTTATGTATATACTATTTTTCATTTGAATTTGATTAGACAATCAAACCTAGTTATTTATTTTTTAATCAACAAACAAATCACAATTTAAAACTTCTTTTTTAAGAACAATTTTTAATCCTTAATTTTATAATCCTATTCATTTTTTTTATACATTCGCTATTCAATCTTAAAAACAATATAACTATGAGAAAATTAATGTTGGCAATTATTGCCTTGTTAGGATTTACAGTAAGTACATCGGCACAGCAAGCTCCTGCAAAAGCAGACAAAGCTAAAACAGAAGCTAAAAAACCAGCTGCTAAAAAAGAAGAACCCAA
>CAISUR010000205.1 GCA_903888655.1 uncultured Bacteroidota bacterium
AAAAGCTAAAAAAGAATATGATTTCATAATTAAATCCTATACTGCTAATAGTGATTATTACATTATGTTGATTGACCCACTTGACGATGCCAAAGGATTGTTAGATAATTTTTCGATTATTTATGATAAAAAGAAAAAGTTAATCATTGAAGCCAGTTCATCGGTTTCTCCATCTGTGGTTGCAAAAGTTAAAGATAAAACAACTATTGGCTCAAAGAATATTTATAAATCATTGTTTAAAACAATCTATAAACATGACGATTCAAATTATTATTTGGTAAGCTCTAAAGAGGAAATTGGATTTGAAAAAATTAATAAAAAAGGCACCAATACTATTGAAGTTCGAAATTACTTTGTAACCACCAATTTAAGTACCCAAAAATATAGTTTTAGTCCGAATGATGTTTTTAAAGAAAAGACACTTTTCAATAAAAAAAATGTTATTTTGAGCGATTTTTGGAATGTTTCTGGATTGACTGCAACTGATGAAGAACAAGGAATTATCAATTCAATTGAAGATAATTTAAATAAATGATTCGAAACATTTTGAGGCTTTTGTAACTTGGTTTTATTAAACTATATTTGCACACTTTATAAAATAAAACCATAATGAAAGCAGGAATTGTAGGATTACCAAACGTTGGAAAATCAACTTTATTTAATTGTTTATCAAATGCTAAAGCGCAAAGTGCTAACTTTCCGTTTTGCACCATCGAGCCCAATATTGGAGTAGTAAACGTTCCTGATCCTCGAATAGTTCGTTTGGAAGAATTGGTTAAGCCAGAACGCGTTCAAATGGCTACAGTTGATATTGTTGACATTGCCGGATTGGTAAAAGGAGCAAGTAAAGGTGAAGGTTTGGGAAATCAATTTCTAGGAAATATTAGAGAATGTAATGCCATAATTCACGTATTGCGTTGTTTTGATAATGATAACATCGTTCACGTTGACGGAAATGTTAATCCGATTCGAGATAAAGAAACAATTGATATCGAATTGCAATTAAAAGATTTAGAGACTGTTGAAAAACGTTTAGAAAAAGTAAATCGTGCTGCTAAAACGGGAAACAAAGAAGCTCAGGTAGAGAAAGCACTTTTAGATCGAATTCGTGAAGCTTTATTACAAGCTAAATCCGCCAGAACTGTGGTTCCTCAAAATCAGGATGAAGTAGTATTAATGCAAGATTTTCAATTAATTACCAATAAACCAGTTTTATATGTTTGTAATGTAGATGAAAGTTCTGCAGTAAACGGAAACCAATATGTAGACCAAGTTCGCGAATTAGTAAAAGACGAAGATGCCGAAGTGATTATTCTTTCGGTAGGAGCTGAGGCTGATATTACTGAATTAGAAAGTTATGAAGAACGTCAAGTTTTTCTTGAAGATATGGGATTAACCGAACCTGGTTCAGCAGTATTAATTCGTACTGCTTATAATCTTTTGAAATTACAAACCTATTTTACGGCTGGAGTAAAAGAAGTGAGAGCTTGGACCATTAATGTTGGGGATACCGCTCCTAAAGCCGCTGGAGTTATCCATACCGATTTTGAAAAAGGATTTATTCGTGCTGAAGTTATCGCATTCGAAGATTTTTCTAATTTTGGTTCGGAAGCGAAAGTAAAAGAAGCTGGTAAATTAAGAGTCGAAGGAAAAGAATATATTGTTAAAGATGGCGATGTGATGCACTTTAGATTTAACGTTTAATAATTCTCCATAAAAAAATGTAAAAACCTACAAATGAAAATTTTGTAGGTTTTTTTTGGTTTTTAATTTTTTTTTGATTCTATTTATAATTCAAAAAAAGAGCTAAACTTAAAATGGAAAAATCTACCGTAAATAATCATCTTAATCGACAAATA
>CAISUR010000206.1 GCA_903888655.1 uncultured Bacteroidota bacterium
GTTTTCAAAAATGATATCTAAATCATTTTGTTTCACAGAACCTAAAATGCATTGAGGGTTGGTAACTATAGCTTGCTTAACAAACTCATAGTCGAACGTAAATAATTTAGAACAATCAACAAAGCTATCCCACTTTAAAAAATCGTTGTCTATTTTTTGAAGTGGAAGTTGCAGTTCTAAAATCTCTTGACTATTAATTACATTGAAATTAATATCTGTATTGATAAAAGAAACAGCTACAAAATCGCCATTTTTATCTTTTCCTAAAATTATACAAAGTTTGGGTTTGGGAGGTTTAGTATGGTTAGTGAAGCACCTAATAACATTACCAACTTTAATTGAATCTTCGGCTATTTTCTCTTTAACCTCTTTGCTGAAAAAATCACCTAAAGAATTTCCCATAATTTAGGCTATAGTAACATTACTATATTCAAAACATTCGTTGATATATTTCATCATTTCTTCATTGGCACCACCTGCCATTGCAATGTCAAAATAATCTATTTCATTGTCTTTATCAGCTTTAGCCCAAGCACTGTCATGTGATTTCTCTGATAATTGATTGAAATCTAAAACTCTGTTTTCACGGATAGAATCTTGAATACAAATAACATCAGACTTAGACAAGCAATCCATATCGGGTGCTTCCAAACCCTTAATCATGTGATAGTCGTATACCTCAAATGCTTTATAGAAAATTTCGGCATTTGGAAATCTAAAATTTCCATCTCTTAAGCCTTTGAAATAATCATAAATATTAGATGGGACAGGACCATTTTTCATTGCAATATATCTATCAGCCAGTATCAAACTACCGTATTTTGCCAAATGTTTTTGTTCAGCAAAATAGAGTATTTTGAAAATTTTAAGCATATCAGAGTGCCCTATTTCTTGAGTAATAAATAAGATTGCAGCTTTTGCCTTTTCAATATTAAATTTGAAACTTGCCATATTTTTAAATAGTTAATCCTTTTTTCTTGTGAAATTAAATGGCGGTAAAACAATAGCTGTAATACCAGCCTTAACAGATAAATTCATTAATTGCTCACGAATAAAAGGAAAAATAATTGCTGCTCCATTTACATACCCAAATTCTTCTACGTTTAAAGGACTGTCGCCATATTTTTCAAATACACCAGCCATTTGAACTTTTGCTGAAACTTCTATTGTTTGAGTTTCTTTATTCATTTGTGCAAATTCGATTGTTTCAGTAACGTAAACTGAATCTTCATTAAACTGTACATTTACATCCACTTTTAATGATGGTGTAATTTGGTCTTGGTCAAATGTTACAACCGCCTCTCTTTTGAAATTGCTTTCCATTAAGATGAGGTTGATTACTCTGAAACCCGATTCTGTTTGATTTTTGTTTTCCATTATGCTGCCATTGCAAAAGATGTTTCGCCTAAAAATTCTGGCAAATTGTTGCTTTTAATTCGATATAGATTGTCGTGTAATTCCAACTCTTTTGGAGTTGATTTACTGGAATTATTTAACGAAATATTGCCAATGATATTATTTAAAATAGTTGGTCTTTTTACAACTGAAATTTCTAAATATTCCTGTAAGATTTTATCAATTGAATTTGTAGTTAAAGGAAATTGGAAATTGAAATTTGGTGTAAAAGAAATTGGTGTAAAATAGTTTTCACCTGCTAATTCAAAACTTACATTTTCAATTCCAACAACAGCATCATCAGAAATAAAGCATAAATTTTGGTCAGGAAATTTATCAATAAATTGAAAGCTAATTTCCTCTTCCCAAGTTAGATAATCCTTATTTATTTTATAAAAATCATTCGGTACTACTTCAACAAAATGAGTATTTGAAATCGAAAAATCTTCGTATCTAACCTTAATAGATGGAAATTTATTAAGTGCTATTTTTAAATTTGCAATAATAAAATCGGTTGGTGTCATAATTAAATGGTGTTCAAATTTTTTAATACAGAATCACATAAATCAATAGACTCTTGACTTAACTTATAATCTATTAGCTCATCTTTATAATCTGCTTTATGCCTATTTCTTTTTAGTAAATTAATGTCTGATGAAAACTTTCGTGAAATAAGATAATTTTTACTTAATTGTTTAGCTATTTGATTAATTGTAACTTCATGAGACCCTTTCTCTTCATCTTTTCCAATTTTAATTAATTCTAAATTTGAAATCCTTAATTTATTGATTAAAATATCTATCATAAATTGATAGCAACAATAATAAGAACAATGAATAACTGAAGGGTATAACCCTTTATCGTGCAAAAAACTTGCCGCTTTTCTGTTGATTTCAGACTTGTTTTTTAATTGGCTCATCAAAAATTTTGGGCGGCAAAAGTAATGAAAACTTTTTTAAAGGTAGAATGAAAAAAATTGTTTTCCAAACTGCTCTGTTATTTTATTGCTAAAGCTAAATCAATTTACACAATAGTAACAACACAAAAACTGAAAAAATGTTCTTGGCATGAATTACGAAACCACTGAATTGAATAGGGTTTGGATAGATGGAGTAAATAATCTTTGTCGCCTTTTTTAGTCCAATGTGTTTCTTCTCTATCAGCATTATTCCAACCTAAATCAATTTGAGGAATGGTATTAGTAAAACGATAATTAGCATCTAACAAGTTATTGTCGAGTTGTGTTTGAATCAAATTTTTGACGTTGGTTAGCAGCACTGCAAAACCAATATCTATTTCATTCTTTTGAATTAATTGCTCTAAGCGGAAAATATCCTTACGAAAACCAAATCGAATAATATCATTTGCTGATTGGGCTTTCAAATCTATTTTCATTTTGTTGGCATCAACAAAAGAAAATTTGCTTGTGCAATATTTAAACTCGAAACCAATTCGTATGCCTTGTTTGATGGCTATTAAATCGAAGTAAGATTCCTTTTCGTTATGCGGTAATCCAGTGGTTTGTTTGTGATATTGAATTTGATGCGTTTTTTCAAAGTAAATATCGTTTGCATCGAAATTAAAATCGTGAATTAATGACAATGCAAAATGCAACACCAATTCATTTTCAAAATTGAAAACTCTTGATTGTTTTTGTAAAATATACTCAACTTCTTTTTGTGTCATTAAATCAAACTTCGCTTTTACTTTTTGTATGCAATTTTGTATTAACCATTTGCACTAACATTTCATGGGTGATGCCATATTGTTTAAGACAACGAAATGCCTGATTTATGTTTGTTTTAAGTTTTTCTTCGGCAATGGTAATTGAAGGAATAAGTTTGTTGAAATCTAATTCTTCCCAAGTGTAACCTTGTGTGGTTAATCGAAGTAAATCTGCATCGGTGTAATTCATTGGTAAATGAATGGTTCGCAAAATTCTATCGGTTTCAAAAAATGTAGTTTTGGCTGAAATGGTTACTGAATTGATTTTTATTTTTCCATCGGTAATTATTACTTCAGTTTCGGTAGGCTTTGAATCTGTAATAATTTGTGAAAAATGAACAAACAAAAATGTTGCTTTGCATGTGCCTTGTGTGATACATTCTAAAGTGAAAATTGCACCTGGTATAGCAAAGGTTACTTTCCCATCAATAACTGTTAATTCGCCTGTGGTGGCTAATTTTTTCGCATTAGTTTTACCGATAGCAGCATTAACTTGTTTAAGTGTTTGCACTAATTTTGCTCTGTTGGCTGTAAAGGTTACCATGTTTTATTTTTATCGAGTTACAAATTCATTAGTGTCGGCTTCAAATTTATAGTTAATTATTTCGCCAGAAATAATTAGTTGAATTGCTTTTTCGATTACATTGATTGGTGCAATAAACCATTCTTTCGGTGAATGGCGATTTCCGTTTTTATCAAACACATCAATATTCAAACAAGAATTTCCAAAAAAATTGTGCAACAACTGTTCTAACTTTTGTGGGTTAACATTGTAACATTTAAAGGCTGTGATAATTTTCACATCAGCCATTAAGTATGTCGGTTCTTCGATTGCATTTTTAATTCTTTCTTCAACCGATGTGGAAGAGTAACCAATTTTATAAAGGTGCTGAATGGTTTTGATTTCTTGCTTTTCGGATTTTGATTGTAAAACATAAATAAAACCAGCCTCTTTATCTTCATCAGTTACGTTGCTGAAATTTGCTGCAAATTTTTCTGCCACCTTATCTTCATTTTCTGATACTGCTTTACCATTTGCTAAAAGTGATTTGTAAAGCGAACGATATAGCATATTTGATTCAGTGCTATTTTCAAAAATTATTCTTGTTCGTCCATCTTTTCTAACCCTGCTGCCGCTTTTAAATTCTTGAACTTCCTCTGCAAAGTCAACGTGTTCTAAATAAAGTAAAATTCCATTGTGAACATAGAAATCACCAGCTTGCAAGTTTTCTTCTTTGAATGCAACTAATTTTCGTTTGTTGTTTGCCAAATCTTTTTGCACTTCTTTAAAAGTAGCTTCGTATTTATAAAAGTCTTTGCAAGGTTTGCGTTTTGCAACAAAATCAGAACTTGCTCTTTCATCTTGTTTTTTGATGTGTTTAAAATCAAACAAACCCTCCGAATCATCATTTAATAAACCCAATTCATCGGTATTGAAAACATCATCAATGGAGTGAATTGTTTGTTCTTCAAAATTAAGAAAGCCATATTTATCATGGGCTTTGAGCATTTCTATTTTAGCTGGATTTTCACGAAGTGATTGTAATCGTGAAAATAATTGATGCTCTTGAATGCCATTGCCCTGCTGGGGCAAACGATTATTTTTTTCGTAGAAATCTATAATTTCTTGAAAAGAGGCAAATAATCTTTCTTCTTCATTTCGAGCAGGTGAAGCCGAAGGCTTTGTGTTTAACAAGCCTAATGGGTCATTTTCAAAAATGTCTTTCAATTTTTTATCGTTATCCATTTTGAGCTTTTCGTTTTTTTTCTTTTAAGAAAATTAATGCTTCTGCCATTCTCCGTTCTAATGGGTCAACAGATTGTAGGCTGGGTTCACGTTTGAATGTTTTTACAAAGTCGTTTATTTTAGGCCACAAAATAAATGCTTCTTCATCGGATATTTGAATACGTGTAGATTCAATTACATCTTGAATGACTTTTAAAACCTTTGTTGTTACGCTTTTTGAAAGAATTTCAAAAGCCTTTTGAAATGGATTAACACTATCAATTAAATCAATGTGCAAATCATCAATATTTACAAATTGGTTTGCCATACGAATAAATCGTTTGTCGCCAACTTCTTTTATTTCGCTGTTTTTTACTACTGAATCAACTACTACATATTGCCTTACTTCTTCTACTTCTTCTGCTGTTAATTCGGGATATTTTATTTGAATGATTTTTGGAATTAAAACCTTGTTGATTACTTCGGGGTCGAGATTGCCAGGCATTGCTTTAAGCATTGTATCATCTTGTAAAATAGTTGCCTTTAAATCGTTCAAATCAGATTCAACAATGTCTTTAACTCGTTTGGTGCTTGGTGTTTTAAAACCTCGAATATTTATTTCGCCAGCTTTGGCTTTATCATCATCAGATAATTTGGTACGAAATTTAAAATTGGGTGCAAGCACTTGTTCCATCAATAATGATGCTGTGATGGCTTTGAGCATATTATTCACTGAAAGTTTTACAACATCATCACCTGCATCGGGTTGGGCAATCAAGTTGGTAAATTGTGCATGGTTTTTATTGTTGCTATCTCGTGTGCATCTGCCAATAATTTGTATGATTTCGGTTAATGAGCCACGATAACCTATTGTAAGTGCATGTTCGCAAAATGGCCAATCAAAACCTTCTTTTGCCATGCCTAAAGCTATGATTAAATCTAAATCGTCAACTGATTTAATGTTACGTAAGTAAGCCACCACTTTATCTCTTATGCTTGGTGTATCATTTACTAAATCAGCTACTTTTAAGATTTTATCATCAGTATGTCGTTTTAAATAAATGATTCCTGAATCATTATCTACTTTTATTACAGAACCGATTGCATCTAAAATAGTATCTACTTCATTATGCTTGTCTTTAGTGGATTCGCCCGAATTTACATTTGGAATATGGAGGATTGTTTTTTTATCGGTATCCAATATTTCCATGATGGCAGTGGTGTATTTACCTTGATAAAAATGGTAGCCAATGCCTAATGATTTTAAAAAAGTGTAGCCATTCAGTTGCTCATAATAGTTGTAAGTAACTTTTGTAAATTTTGCTTCGTCTTCGGGTTTTAAAACAGGTGTACTATCGCCACGAAAATATGAACCTGTCATAGCAACTATGTGAGCATTGGATTTGAGCATTATGGACCTTAATAATTCGCCTAAACGATTATCGCCATCGGCTGAAACGTGATGAAATTCATCAATAGCCAAAAGTATGTTGTTGAATTTTGATTCTTCTACTTCTTCAAATGCGAAACGAAGTGTAGCATGGGTGCAAATCAAAATTTCTTCGTCATTATCTAAAAAGTTTTTGAAAGCCTGTACTTTGCTTTTACTACTATCCATGCCGGGTGTGCAAAGGTTATAATTTTCGTTGGGCAACCAATCGGCAAAGAAACCATAATCAGTCAATTTGTTTTGTGCAAATGAGCCACCAATAGATTTTTCGGGTACAGCAACAATTACTTTTTTGATGCCTTGATTAATCAACTTATCTAAAGCAATAAACATTAAAGCCCTTGATTTGCCTGATGCTGGTGGGGCTTTTAATAACAGATATTGAGCATCACGAGCTTGAAATGCTTTTTGTTGCATTTCTCTCATGCCTAAATTATTGGTTTTGGAGCTTTGCCCTGTTTGGGCATAGGTTACATGTACTATATCGGGCATGGTTATTTCTTTTTCTTTTTAGTTTTTAATTCGACTGGGAATAAAGTGCCTTTGGCTTTTTCTTCGGCTATCATTTGCTCATAGAGCTTGAATAAATGTTCTAATCGTTCTTCGTCATTGGTAAAGGGGCGGCTGCGATAACAACTATCTACTGCCAAATCTAACTGATGGTGGGCTTGGCGTAAGCCTTCGGGCATTTTATCGGGGTCGTATAATTGTGCTAATGTTTTTTCGGAATGAATTTCACGCTGGGCTAAAATATTAAAAACGTGTTTTTCTAATTCTTGCTTTTGTTCTTTATTGATTTCTGGAAATGGAAATGTGTTATATGATAACTCGGAAGAATATCTTATTCGAGATTCAAGTCTGCCAGATACTGCACGAACCCAAACCATATGTATTTTTGATAGCACAAACGAAAGATGCCAAGGCTCAACATTATAAATTGCTTGAGTAGAATTAGTAACTACAGTTCCTGCATTCAAGAAACCCATTGGAATATATTCTCTCCGTTCTGACGATGTTGCAGGAATGATAATAAGTTCTGAATCCGAATGTCGAACTTCCCCAAATCTGTAAGCAACGGATGCTAATTTTTTAGTTGCTTCTCTTTTACTGGATAACCGATAACTTTTTACTTGGTTAATTCTTTTAGCGATAAAAGGAATTTTTTGAGCTTCATTTACTTGACTATCTTCAATCCAAATACAATATCTTACAACTCCTTTTATGAAGTCTTGCCCACCAAGCATTTGCTTTATGAATGGCTTTATTTGTTTGTCTTTTTCTAACTCTGCTAAATATTCTTCCTCTGATAGAATCAAATAGCCTCCATCGTTTGGCATACTTCCAAATTTAATTTCAGGAATATTTGACAATGGTTTACTTCTACTTTTAATGTAAATATTTTTTCCATCAACTAAATAGGCATTTATATTTTGTGCTGTGGATTTGAACCTTTCGTTGAAAATAAATTTTGGTTTCGCAGAAGTATTTCTTAAACCTATAATAACACAAGTAACTCCTGCATTTGCCTTTGCATTGTTTTCCCATTTGAAAGGCAATTGAGCAAATTTTATTTCAATAGAATCAGAAATTATATTGGGCCAAATTAATTCAACTTGTGAGCCTTGACTTATTGAATTGGTTGAGACAAATGCAAATTGAGAATTGCTATTTTGAATATATTCTTTGCCTTTATAAAACCAACAAGAAATATAGTCAAGGTCATTATAACCATTGATTTTTCCATCAAACGCAAATTCCATATCAGCCTTTTGAACTTCGTCTAATACTCTTGCTCCTAAGTATGGTGGATTACCCAAAACAAAAACTTCATCGTTGTCTTTTTTAGGACAAACTTTTTCCCAATTTAATCGGGTGGCGTTTCCATGCAAAATGTTGCCACTGGCTTTTAATGGTAAAGTAGGGTTGGCAGTGCCAAACACGGCTTTGAATTTTTGATTCATTTGGTGCTGTGCTAACCAAAGCGAAAGAATGGCTATTTCGTGGGCAAAATCATCTAATTCGATGCCATAAAATTGCTGCAATTCAATCCTCGAAAACATGGCTTTTTGATACGATGCTGCCAATGATTGTTGTGCTTTCGGTATGAGCTCTAATTGGTTAGGCTCAAAGCCTGTGGCTATTTTTTGTAAGGATTGAAGCTGTTGCAGAATGTTGATTTCTAAAGAACGTAATTCTTTGTAGGCAATGATTAAAAAATTGCCGCTGCCACATGCTGGGTCAAAAATTTTCAATGTGCCAATTCGTTCGTGCAGCTTTGTTAATTTTTTAGGTTCGTATTTACTGGCTTCAAATTCTTCTTTTAGTTCGTTTAAAAAAAGTGGTTCCATAACTTTCATAATGTTGGGTACGCTGGTGTAGTGCATTCCCATGCCGCCTCGATGCTCTGGTGTAACTACGGCTTGAATCATTGAGCCAAAAATATCGGGGTTAATGGCACTCCAATCTAACCCACCACAATCAATTAAAATTTTGCGGCTGTGTTTGGTAAATGTGGGTGCTTGAATTTTATCTTTAAACAAACCACCATTTACATAAGGAAAGGCATCGAAATAAGTAGGTAAATTTTTACGCTGCTTGGCTTCGGTATTCATTACCTCGAAAAGTGAATTGAGGTAAGTGTGTAAATCGCTGCCATCGGGTTGTGTATGGCTGCTGATGGCATCGGTAAATTGAGCTTTGGTAAATATTTCGGTGTCTTCGGCAAAAAAACAAAACAACAACCTTGATAAAAAAACATTTAGACTGTGAATGTCATCTGCTGTTTGAATGGGGTTGTCTTTTTTTATTTCATCGTATAGCTTTGCCATACGCTCTGCTGCCTTAACATCAGCTAAGTTTTCGGTGGGTTGTTTGTATTTTTCTTGCCCTGTCCACGGTAAAAAGAAATGTGCGTTTTTATGAATTTCATTGATGGGTGTATCTAACGAATCGGCTGTTTTTAAATCAATTGCCAACAGGGTTTCAAAATTGGTAACGATTAAAAAACGTGGGCTGTGTTTTAAAACTCTTTCATCGGTTTTTAGGTTGTCGATTAATTGATGCAGGTCGTTAGATTCATCAACTTTGAAAAACATTTTTTTCTTCCAAACAATTTCATCATCAATTTTAGACAAATTTAAACCACCCATTTTTAAACGGTTGATGGTTGCTTTTGGAAAATCATAAGCTGCCAACAAATCGTAAATGAAAGTCTGTTTGTTGAATGAATCAACA
>CAISUR010000207.1 GCA_903888655.1 uncultured Bacteroidota bacterium
AACAGGATCTGCCAATGTAAATAATTTAAATTGTAATAATAATCAACTTACTAGTTTAATTATTACAGGATTAGCGAATTTAAGTTGGTTGGATTGTCATCAAAATCAATTGACATCTGTTAATTTTAATGGACTAACCAATCTAGCAAATGCTTTATGCGAGCATAATTTATTTACTACTTTAGATTTTTCTGGCGCACCAGCGTTCAGTAATTTAGGTTGTGGCTACAATCCTAATTTGACCTCCATCAATATCAAAAACGGAAATCCATACATCAATACCAATAACCTTTGGGTAGATGTGCCTAATTTAGCTTTTGTATGTGCTGACGATGCTGAACTAGCTTCTGTAAATCAAATTTTTACACAGTGCTCCATTACGAATGCAGTCTTAAATACCTATTGCTCTTTTGTTCCTGGCGGAAATTACAACACTATAACGGGACAAATCAAACTAGATGCTAACAACAATGGATGTGATTCGAATGATTTACCACAACCATTGATTAAAGTTAACATCAGTGATAGTATCAATACTGGTGCTACTTTTACTGATGCCAATGGGAATTATAAATTCTATACTCAGGCTGGTTTTTTTGATATTACACCAGAGATAGAAAATTCGACTTGGTTTAGTTTTTCGCCAACAACCGCAACAATTTCTTTTGCCGACGCAAATAACAATACTGCGACGCAAAACTTTTGTATTGTTCCCAACGGAAGTCATCAAGATTTAGAAATTGTAATAGAACCGATTGATTTTGCTCGACCAGGATTTTATGCAATATATAAAATCGTATATCGAAATAAAGGAAACATAGCAGTTTCAGGAAGTTTAAATTTCAATTATAATGATGCTCTTTTAGACTTTACTTCGGCAACAGTAGTCCCAAGTTCACAAAGTACAGGAGTATTGAATTGGGATTATACTAACTTATTGCCTTTTGAAAGCAGAAGTTTTTATGTAACATTATATGTAAATTCACCTACGGCAACGCCACCCGTGACCATTGGAACGATTTTAAATTTTAGTGCTACCATAAATCCTGTTGCCACCGATGAAAACCCCGCCGATAATCAATCAGCATTCTCTCAAATGGTCATTGGTTCTTATGATCCAAACACAATTACTTGTATAGAAGGGGATAGTCTTCCAGTAGCAGCAATTGGGAACTACCTTCACTATGGCATCCGATTTGAAAACACCGGAAATTATCAAGCAGAAAATATAGTTGTAAAAGATGTAATTGATACCACAAAATATGATATTAATTCAATACAGCTATTGAATACTTCAAATCCTGCTTATACTAGAATAACTGGAAACGTAGTTGAATTTATCTTTCAAAACATCAATCTAGCAGCTTCATCAGGAACTCCACCTGTTGGCGGTCATGGCGATGTGCTGTTTAAAATTAAATCATTAAGTTCTCTTGTATCAGGCGATTTTGTAGAAAAAAGTGCTAAAATCTATTTTGATTATAATGCACCAATAGATACTAATGTATCGCAAACTACTTATCAATCGTTGAGCAATTCCATATATCAACTGGATTCTAGCATTTTGGTTTCTCCAAATCCAACCAATGGAGCTGTGGATATCAATAGCAATTTCAATATAAAATCGATTGAATTGTATGATGTTCAAGGAAGAATTTTAGAAACGGTTTTAGAAAATAATAACAGTTTGAAATTTGATATTTCAGAGAAACAAAACGGTGTTTATTTCCTAAAAATCAATTCCGAAAACGGAAGTAAAGTTGAGAAAATAATTAAAGAATAAAAATTGGTAATTAATTAATTTAAAAGCGTAAATCGAGAGGTTTGCGCTTTTTTAATATAATGATATCGGATAGAAACAATTTAAACAAAAAGTTTATAGTTTTGATTTAGTAAACTGAAATTCTACACAATCGAAAAATATAAAAATCAGCCACGAAATCGCACATTTAAGCAAGTCATAAAAGCAAAAAAATAAGTTGTGAATTTTGGTTGGATAGTTTAGAAACCGATAGAAAAATGTACTAGTGTTGACGGGTTAACTTTTTATTGATTCTTCCAAAAAAATAATTAGCCAAAAAAATATAGTTGATTCAAAAGTTTGAATAGATAACTTTCAAAGAACTCGATACTTTGAAAATTCATTGATTAAATAAATTAATGAAATCTAATGTGATTATTCTAGACTGAAATTGAAATTCAAATAATAAAATCCTGATAATGAAAAGTCTTTTACAGAACTAATTTTTGTAAGCAATGCATAATTTAGATTCTCATTTACATTATAGGAAATTTTTAGAAACCCTAACGCAATTAAGTAACCTCAAACCTGTGGACAAATA
>CAISUR010000208.1 GCA_903888655.1 uncultured Bacteroidota bacterium
CGGCATCATTCTCACATTTGCACCCTTAACTATATCGTAAGCTTCCTTGTCAATATTTACTAATAACGTATCCGCTTTTGGATCAATAAAAAACCATTCTGGTATTACAAGATTTACTTTTTTTACATTTCTTCTTAAAGAAAACAAGGACTGAGGATCCCATGGCATATAGAAAGCTGCTCTAATACCTAAGCTATCACTAAATAAGGTTGAATTTGAAAGATTTAGTACTGTATCCTTTTGCCCAACGCCTTTGCCAACTACCCATTGATTATGTATATAAAACTTAAATCCTTTATTATACTTACCAATATTACTTTCTTTATCAACAGTTGGAACACTACCAGAAAGTACTTTCTTGATAGCTCTTACATCTACAGGTATTTTATCATTACTCTTAGAAACACTTTTGAGTGTTAGTGTAATAACTGCAACAGCAAAAATTACAAGTAGTATAAAAATTCGAGACCCCCATTTTAGCCTTTGCCAACGGGATGGATTTGTTGTTTGAAAAATTTGTGGTGAATCAGACATAGCCGGGTTTAAAACAAGTTGCAAAGATGCAGCAAGAGTCTTGTTTTTACTATACCTTATTTGTAATATCCATTGTCTTTTATCTCTTTATTTACATCTTCTGCTACAAGATATTGAATACTTTTTCCAGACTTAATATTTTTACGTATTACTGAAGCAGAAATCTCTAATAAAGGAGCATCAAGTATGGTGATAATTCCGTTAAGTTTTGAATTATCTACTTCAAATAATGGACGTTTATAAATAATTAAAGGATAGTTCTTTAAAATATCTTGATAGTTCTTCCATTTAGGAAGGTTGGTGAAACTATCACTTCCCATGATAACACTAAACTCATGTTTGGGGTATTTTGCGGATAAATGAGTGAGCGTATCTATGGTGTAAGAAGGCTTTGCCAATTTAAACTCCACATTTGAAGCTTTTAATTTTGGATTATCTTCTATTGCTTTTTGAACTAAGTGTAATCTATGATATTCATTTAATAATTCAGAGGAGGGCTTTAATGGGTTCTGCGGACTAATAACAAACCAAACTTGCTCTACATCTGTAAAATTAGCTACATGATTAGCAATTATTAAATGTCCTACATGGATAGGGTTAAAAGAACCAAAGTATAAACCAATCTTCATTTAGCTATTATTAAACTATCCCTCTAAAAAAATACTGCTTGCCTCACTCAATCTTAGGCTAAGATTATATCCTGCAACGGCTATTGAAATTGGATCTCCTAAGGGGGCAATCTGTATTACCTTAACTTCTTCACCTGGAACACAGCCCATTTCCATCAGTTTAAT
Source organism: uncultured Bacteroidota bacterium (assembly GCA_903888655.1). Taxonomy (GTDB): domain Bacteria; phylum Bacteroidota; class Bacteroidia; order Flavobacteriales; family Flavobacteriaceae; genus Flavobacterium. The sequence continues at coordinate 1,329 of CAISUR010000208.1, forward strand.
AAAAATATCATCCTTTTCAAATGAATGTATTACTGCCCTTTGCCCAATACCCAACTCACTTAATCTTCTCATTTCAATTCTTTATTAAGAAAAAATATTCCTTTATTGTTTTCTGATGCAAAAATAAACGTGTGCAGTCCCTCGTTTATTACGATTTTTGAAGTTGCAAAAGTAAATACTAATTATGGCAAGAGTAAAATTTAATTATGCGGATAGAAAACTATCTCTTTCCGATAAAAGCAGTATTAAATCATTTATTATTTCTCTATTTGA
>CAISUR010000209.1 GCA_903888655.1 uncultured Bacteroidota bacterium
AGGTGTAGTTTTGTAGTTTTTACTTATTGAAGCGTCTATCTGTAAATTTTTGCTAAACAAATAAGCGGCTCCTAATGTAAAAATTCCGTCAGCATAATATGTACCTTTTATTCCTTTATTTTCAATAAAACCTGACCATTGATCGTTAAATCCTTTGGTCAAGGTTATAACATATCCTGTAGATTGACTTTTAGTGGAAATTTTATCTAAATAAATATTGGTAACCAAGACCCAAGCGCCTGTAAAAATATTTTGGGTTACAACCATTACTTTTGGACTAATCCGACTTAATTTTTCATCAGTGTACAAAAAAGGATTAGAGCTAAAATTTAAGTTCATTCCAGCAAATCCAGAAACAGCCGGGATAAATTGATGCCATTTGAATTTATGATTGGCTTTCCAACTATATAAATCTGGTGTTTCTTCATAATTTTTGAAAGGGTCGTATACCAGATATTTAAACCCTAACGTAGACGCTTTTACACCCGTTCTTTTTCTTATAAGATCATCAGCATAATAGGTGTCACTTTGATAATTTACATCCATGATGGCTTCTAATTCTTCTTTGAAGATTCCGTAGCGAAGGACAAAATCTGTAAAATATCCATTTGCACTATAATCTAAAATGTCATGTTTTTCATTGATTAAGCTCACACCAGATTCGATTTGAATGACTGTTTTTCCTACAGAAAATGCAGACATCGAATTACCGGGTCTATTAGAATTAATAACATCAGTATATTGAGAAAATCCAAATTGAACACTAAAGAAACAAAACAGCAGGAATAAAACGGTTACTTTCATAAGGAATGTAAATAGGAACTTAATATTAAAATTCAAATATAGAACTATTAATTTACATAAGAAATAGTACTAATTTAAAAGGTAAATTAGTATTAATGACAACTTCTATTAAATAAATTGAACTATTTTTTTACAAAAAATCATTTTGAAAACTATACTTGAATGACACCTAAATTAAACTTCTTTTCAATGGGAGCGTGGTTAGCCGCTTCAATTCCCATAGAAATCCAGGTTCTAGTTTCAAGTGGATCGATGATCGCATCTGTCCATAAACGCGATGCTGCATAATAAGGAGAGACTTGTGCGTCATATCGAGCTTTTATTTTGTCAAATAATTCTTTTTCTTTTACTTCATCAATCACTTCTCCTTTGGCTTTTAGTGAAGATGCTTCAATTTGTGCCAATACTTTGGCGGCTTGCGTGCCACCCATAACAGCTAATTCGGCGCTTGGCCATGCAAAAATTAATCGAGGATCATAGGCTTTTCCGCACATAGCATAATTTCCGGCACCATAAGAATTGCCTACAATAACAGTAAATTTTGGTACAACCGAATTGGAAACAGCGTTTACCATTTTAGCTCCATCTTTGATAATTCCTCCATGTTCGGATTTGCTTCCCACCATAAATCCAGTGACATCTTGAACAAATACTAAAGGAATTTTCTTTTGGTTACAATTGGCTATAAAACGAGTAGCTTTATCAGCAGAATCGGAGTAAATCACGCCTCCAAATTGAATTTCACCCTTTTTGGTTTTAGAGACAATTCGTTGATTTGCAACAATTCCAACAGCCCAACCATCAATTCGTGCATAGCAGGTGATAATGGATTGTCCATAATCAGGTTTATACATATCCATTTCGGATTTATCAACAAGCCTTTTGATAATCTCCATCATGTCGTATTGCTCTGAACGTGATTTTGGTATAATTCCATAAATATCTTCTTCATTCAATGCTGGTTTTTCGGCTTTTATTCTATTAAATCCGGCTTTGTCATAATCTCCAATTTTACCAACAATACTTTTAATTCTATCTAAAGCATCTTTATCGTCTTTCGCTTTGTAATCAGTTACACCCGATATTTCACAGTGGGTTGTCGCTCCGCCAAGTGTTTCATTATCTATATTTTCGCCAATAGCTGCTTTTACTAAATAACTACCAGCAAGGAAAATGCTTCCTGTTTTATCCACCATCATAGCTTCGTCGCTCATAATAGGTAAGTAGGCACCACCAGCCACGCAACTTCCCATCACAGCGGCAATTTGAGTAATTCCCATGCTGCTCATGATGGCATTATTTCTAAAAATACGACCAAAATGTTCTTTGTCGGGAAATATTTCATCTTGCATCGGTAAATAGACTCCTGCTGAATCAACCAAATATATTATCGGAATTCGATTCTCCATGGCAATTTCTTGTGCCCGAAGGTTCTTTTTACCAGTTATAGGAAACCATGCACCTGCTTTAACAGTAGCATCATTGGCAACAACAATACATTGTTTTCCTTTAATGTAACCTATTTTGACTACGACACCACCCGATGGGCAGCCACCATGTTCAGCATACATTCCATCACCAACAAAAGCACCTATTTCAATACTTTTTGATTTATCATCAAGCAGATAATCAATGCGTTCACGAGCAGTCATCTTGCC
>CAISUR010000210.1 GCA_903888655.1 uncultured Bacteroidota bacterium
AGCTGGTTTAAATATTTTATCAATTGAAGATAGAACAACTATTCCACATAATGGTTGCCGTCCTCCTAAAAAACGCAGATTATAAAATTATAATCGAATTAAAAATATTATGAGTACATTAACATGTATTGAAACTTATATAGATACAGAAAAAAATCATTATGGTTGTTTTATAATTGAACCTTTAGAAACAGGTCAAGGAATAACTTTAGGAAATGCTTTACGTCGAACTTTATTATCCGATTTAACAGGTTTTGCTATTACGGGTGTCCGTATTAATGATTTAAAACATGAATTTTCTATTGTTGAAGGACTAAGAGAAGATATACTTGAAGTTTTGTTAAATTTGAAAGAAATAATTTTTAAAAGTTCATTTAATTTAAAAGAAAAAAATATACCGATTAAAACAAAAGGATTTTTACAAATTAAAGGTCCAATTATTGTAACAGCTGGTATGTTTAAATTACCAAAAAATTATTTTAAAATTCTTAATCCAAATCAATATATTTGTACAATTGTTGATAATTCAGAACTTTATATTGAAATTGATATTGAAAATGGTAAAGGTTATAAATTGACAGATGAAATTCGAAAAATTGAAAAAGAACAAAAATTTTCTCATACGAAGCCATCTACGTTATTAATTGATGCTATTTTTATGCCAATTAAAAGAGTTAATTATAAAATTAAGATGATTCATGATAGTAAAGGAAACATTAAAGAATCTTTAAGTTTAGAAGTCTGGACAAATGGTAGTATTTCACCCCGACGAAGTATTCAAGAGTCTTTAAAAATTTTGGTAAAATTATTCTATCCTTTATTTATTAATGATAAATTTTTAGATATTTCGTCAAATTTAACAAAAACATTATATAGTCCATAAATTTTAAAATCAAAAGTGAAAAAATAAAGTTAGAAACAAAAATATGAAAACAATCTTTCCAAAAAAAGAATGTCATGTACCTAAATGGTTTGTTATTGATGCCAATGGAAAAACTTTAGGTCGTCTATCAACAATTGCGAGTAAATTATTAAGAGGAAAAGAAAATACATTTTTTACTCCAGGTGTTGATCAAGGAAATTATCTTGTAATTTTAAATGCTGATAAAGTAATTGTTTCTGGTAAAAAAGAAGAACAGAAATTATATTATCGTAATTCACAACGACCAGGAAGTTTAAAAATTGAAACTTTTAAACAATTACAAAATCGAATTCCTTCTCGAATTTTAGAACAAGCTATTTGGGGTATGTTACCCAAAGGAGTTTTAGGTCGTGAGTATTATAAACGTTTATTTATATATTCTGATAATAAAATTAATTATGTTAAGAATGAAAAAGGAGAAAATAATATAAGTCAAAATTGGATTAAAATTGAAATTTAAACTATGTTAATTTTAAAAGAAATATGACGAATACAACTATTTTATATACAGGAATTGGAAAGCGAAAAACTTCAGTCGCAAAAGTTTTTTTATCAGAAGGAGATGGAAATATTTCAATTAATAATAAAAGTTTAGAAGATTTTTTTAATTCTATTGGAGAAGAAAGAGAATTATTAAAAAACCCATTTATTCTAACAGAATTAAATAATAAATACGATATAACTGTTAAAGTGCAAGGTGGTGGAGTTTCTTCTCAATTTGATGCAATTCAATTAGCAATTGTTAAAGCAATTTGTGCTATTGATTCAGAATATAGAAAAATTTTCAATCAATTTGTTTTATTACGTCGTGATTCAAGAATTAAAGAAAGACGTAAATATGGTCTAAAAAAAGCTCGAAAAGCTTCACAATTTTCAAAACGTTAAAATTTTTATACCAATTATTTTTATATGGCAAAAAAAGAATTACATCCTGAATGGCATAAGACAAAAGTGTTTTGTGATGGGAAATTAGTTTTAGAAGTAGGAACAACAAAACCTGAAATGTATGTTGATATTTGGTCAG
>CAISUR010000211.1 GCA_903888655.1 uncultured Bacteroidota bacterium
AAATCATTCCCAGTAAATCACTTGTCAGTAAATTGACAAAAAATAGTTAGATATAGAAACGAGGGCGCGTTAATTTTATTAACCATTTCAGGAGGCTATTTTGTTAATAAATCATTGAAATTAGTGTTTAAAAACCCTTTCAAAAAAACTAAAAAGATGTATATTGCACGTTTGAATTCTAAATTAATTTATTTTAAAAATTTATAAATATGTCTGACGGAGAAAAGTTAATTCCAATTAACATTGAAGACGAAATGAAGTCAGCTTACATCGATTATTCGATGTCAGTTATTGTATCAAGAGCCTTGCCAGATGTTCGCGATGGGTTAAAACCAGTGCATAGAAGGGTTTTATATGGAATGTATGATTTAGGAGTTTTTTCGAATAGAGCTCACAAAAAATCCGCGAGAATTGTAGGAGAAGTTCTAGGTAAGTATCATCCACATGGTGACACCTCGGTTTATGATGCTATGGTGCGTATGGCTCAAGAGTGGAGTTTACGTTATTTATTAATTGATGGTCAAGGTAATTTTGGCTCGGTCGATGGAGATAGTCCCGCAGCAATGCGTTATACCGAAGCTAGAATGAAAAAAATGTCGGAAGACATTATGGCAGATATTGACAAAGAAACTGTTGATTTTAAATTAAATTTTGACGATACGTTATATGAACCAACTGTAATGCCAACTCGTGTTCCTAATTTATTAATAAATGGAGCATCAGGTATTGCCGTCGGTATGGCTACCAATATGGCACCTCATAACTTAACAGAAGTTATTGATGGAACATTAGCTTATATCGACAATGAAGAGATTGAAGTTGACGAGTTAATGAATCATATCAAAGCCCCAGATTTTCCAACAGGAGGAATTATCTATGGTTATGAAGGTGTTCGTGAAGCATTCAAAACAGGAAGAGGTAGAATTGTGATGCGTGCTAAAGTTGGCTTTGAAGAAGTTGACGGAAGAGAATCAATTATTGTTACTGAAATCCCTTACCAAGTTAATAAAGCTGAAATGATTAAGAAAACAGCTGATTTGGTAAATGAGAAAAAAATAGAAGGTATTGCCAATATTAGAGATGAATCGGATAGAAATGGTATGCGTATCGTTTACATTTTGAAACGTGATGCAGTTGCAAATGTAGTATTGAATACTTTATATAAATACACGCAATTACAATCGTCTTTCAGTGTTAATAACATTGCATTAGTAAAAGGAAGACCACAAATGTTGAATCTAAAAGATTTGATTCATTATTTTGTAGAGCACCGTCATGATGTTGTGGTTAGAAGAACACAATTTGAATTGCGAAAAGCAGAAGAAAGAGCTCATATTTTAGAAGGATTAATCATTGCTTCTGATAATATTGATGAGGTAATTGCCTTAATTCGTTCTTCTAAAGATGGTGAAGAAGCGAGAGGGAAATTAATCGAAAGATTTAGTTTATCTGATATTCAAGCTCGTGCCATTGTTGAAATGCGTTTACGTCAGTTAACTGGTCTTGAGCAAGATAAACTTCGCGCAGAGTATGAAGAAATAATGAAATTAATCAACCATTTGAAAGAATTATTAGCTAGCAAAGAGTTGCGTATGGCTTTAATCAAAGAAGAATTGGTTGAAATTAGAGATAAATATGGTGATGCTCGTCGTTCAACAATTGAGTATTCTGGAGGTGATGTAAGTATTGAAGATTTGATAGCTGATGAAAATGTTGTCATTACGATTTCGCATGCTGGTTATATCAAACGTACTTCTTTAACGGAATATAAAACTCAAAATAGAGGAGGTGTTGGACAAAAAAGTGCAGGAACTAGAGATCAAGATTTTCTAGAACATTTGTTTGTGGCAACTAATCACAATTACTTATTGATTTTTACTCAAAAAGGTAAATGTTATTGGATGCGAGTATACGAAATTCCAGAAGGAAATAAACAAAGTAAAGGTCGTGCGCTGCAAAACTTAATTAACATTGAAAGTGATGATAAAGTAAAAGCCTTTATTTGTACTCAAGATTTAAAAAATCAGGAATATATTAAAGATCATTACATCATCATGGCTACCAAAAAAGGTCAGGTTAAGAAAACATCTTTAGAGAAATATGCTAAACCTAGAGTTAATGGTGTTGCTGCCATCACAATTAAAGAGGGTGATGAATTGTTAGGAGCGGAGTTGACAAACGGAAGTAGCCAAGTGTTAATTGCGGTTAAATCAGGTAAGTTAGTTCGTTTTGAAGAGAAAAAAACGCGTCCAATGGGTAGAACAGCATCTGGCGTTCGCGGAATTACATTGAGAGACGAACAAGATGAAGTAATCGGAATGGTTTCTGTTGATGAAAACAATATTAATGATACCCAATTATTAGTTGTAACAGAAAATGGTTATGGAAAAAGAACCAAATTGGAAGACGATGGAGAAGCCATTTATAGAATTACCAATCGTGGTGGAAAAGGTGTAAAAACACTAAACATAACTGAAAAAACAGGAGCATTAGTTTCAATTAATACCGTTACCGATGCTGACGATTTAATGATTATAAATAAATCGGGATTGACCATTAGAATGGATGTTTCAACACTACGAGTAATGGGAAGAGCTACGCAAGGAGTTAGATTAATTAATTTAAAAGGAAATGACTCTATTGCGGCAGTGACTAAAGTTATGAAAGATGAGGAAGAAGAAGCTGTAGCCATTGACGGTGAAGAATTAGTAGTTGATCCAAGTGAAATAACTGAAGATGATGCAGAGGATGATTTTGAAGAAAATCAAGATGATGAATCAGAAGAATCTGAAGATGATTAAGAAGAATAAAATAGTAACCTTATAACTAAAAAAAGCTATGTTTCCTTATTACTATTTGGTTGCATAGCTTTTATCATTAATAAAAAACAAACAATTTAAAACAATAATTATGAAAATTAAAC
>CAISUR010000212.1 GCA_903888655.1 uncultured Bacteroidota bacterium
TATAGTTAAAAGGCGTCGCTGCCGAAACGGAAGGCGAACCACTAATGGTAACTGTTGTTCCTGCAACAGTAGCCGTTACTCCTGCTGGCAAGCCTGTTACGGTGGCACCAGTGGCTGTACCTCCAAAAGTATATGTTATCGGTGTAATAGCTGAATTAATACAAACGGTTTGCGCCGAAGTAGCTGTAGCCGAAGTCAACGCAAGCGTGGCTAATGGATTAACGGTAATAGTTCCTGTTAAGGAAGGTGTTCCACAAGAACCTCCTGTGGTGGTTACGGTATAGGTAAAAGGTGTCGCTGCCGAAATGGAAGGCGAACCGCTAATAGTAACTGTTGTTCCTGCAACAGTAGCCGTTACTCCTGTTGGCAACCCTGTTACGGTGACACCAGTGGCTGTTCCACCAAAACTATACGTTATCGGTGTAATAGCTGAATTGACACAAAGGGTTTGAGAATCTGTTCCTGTGGGAGAGTTTAATGCTAATGTAGCTAGTGGATTTACATCTACTTGAATCAATTCATATGGTCTGCACAAAGGATCTAAAGGAGTTGGATTTGCTATAGCATAAACATAATAACTTCCTGGAATATTTGGTAAAGACGCTGATGTTCCTAAAGCTGGAGCATCAAAAGTTGCAATACCAGTTGATGTTGGAGTAGTATTTCCTAAAGGAGTTCCACCTGAATACATAGCATCTCCAACTTGAGGAGCAGTAAAATAAACATACGAGATAGAGTTTGATCCAGTAAAAGTAGTATTTATGGTAAAAGCTGTTGGATCTTCCCCAACACACAAGATTTGATTAGCAGAAGGGCTTGTAATTACTGGACATGATAAAGTAGAACAAGTTAACGAAGCAGAAGTGAAACAAGTATTAACGCCTCCAATTGGAGTTAAAGTAATTGTTACATTGTTGTTGGAAGATAATCCATTAATGATATAAGTCGTTACGTTTCCAATTGATCCTACATTCACAGCAGGATTAGAACCTACTTGATAAGTAACTTTATAATCTGTAGTTCCTGCTAAAGCTGTCCAATTGAATTGAACTGAGGTTGACGTTGCAGTTCCGCATGTTATAACAGGAGGAATATCATTTGAAAAAAGCAAATTAAAAGACCTAATTTCTACACAAGGTTGACCAGAAGTGTCAGTAATATTTACCCAAATAGTTTCGCCTGTTGTACCTGGATAAGCTGATGTGTTTCCTATTGGATTAGCACCATTCAAAGCATCATTTTGATTGTGATAATAACTAATATCATAATTACTTGCATTAGCTCCATTTAAAATAATTGGAGTGTTTGAGTCTAAATTAAAATTAGGATTATTAAGACAATTAATTATATCTGGGGCGGTTGTAATAATAGGCATTGGAGGTAAAAACTCTACAACAACGCAAGCTGTTTGAGGGCAGGAGCCTCCAGATGGCGTTACTGTAGCACAATAGGTTCCCGGTTGGGTAACTGTAATACATGGTCCAGTTCCAGGGAAGGCAACACCATTCAGAGTCCATTGATGAGGGATATTATTTGCTAAACCTGTACAAATTTGAGTAGAAGTTCCATAACAAGGTGCAAAACCATTTTGAACCAAATAATCGTGTGGAAAAGTAAATTGACTTGTATTAAAACTATTAGCTTGTAAAAAAACTGCAGAATCTAATTGTTGGTCAAAAATATTGGCTATGGCTAATTTTATATGGTAAGTTTGACCACATTGAACAGTTGCTTGGGCGGTAATAGGTGTTGTAAAACCATCATATTGAATGGTTGGATTGTTAGCGGGTGTTGTTCCATCTCCATTGTTGACATAATAGGCTAAATTCGTTACATCATTTATAGTATTGATAGAAATTGCTGTAGTTGTACCAGGAACTACTGCAATATTTGCTGCTCCACCTGTGTATGGACCAACAATTCCTGGGCCGCTAATGAAAAACCCAAATATATCATTATAAGAGGTACCAACAAATTCTAGATATTCTTCAGAAGCAAAAACAAAATTAAAACTTAAATTATTTCCTTGCGGTACAAAATCAAATTCTAAAACAGCCTTGTCTTTTACATCTGTTGACGGTATTCCGCCTAAACTAGCCAAATCTGAATCTCCTGAAATTGGATTCGATGTCGGTTGGGTAGCTCCAGGGAGATTATTTGGCCCAACAGCAAGTTGAGCATTTCCAGTTGCTAATATTATTCCAGACGTTAGACCAATGTTTGTGGTATTGCCATTTGTAAATTTTCCAACTTGGTCTTTTACGGTATTTGCATTAACAGTACTACCATTAAATTTGATGTTAGTAACTGTAATTCCTGAACCTAACAGAACGTTTTGAACTAACTGAGCAGGAGTTAAAGTAGTGTTGTTAACTATCAGTTGTCCACTAGTAATATTAACAATAATTAGTGTTATAAAAAGTAATATTTTCTTCATTTATTTATAAATAGAACATATTAAATCATCAAAAGTCAATGATCTAACAATGTTAATTAATGTTTAAAAATTCAAATATAAACATTCTCGCTAAAAAGTTTGTTAAATTTGTCAAAAATTAAGTAATAAATAATGGAAATCAATATCAAAGAAACTCAAAATCCGACCATATTAAAATTTGAATTCCCAGACTTTATAACTCAAAATGAGAGTTTTGAGTATAAAAACATTGATGAAGCTAAAAATTCGCCTTTAGCACAACAATTGTTTTACTTGCCATTTGTAAAAACAGTTTATATTTCTGGAAATTTTATCGCCATCGAAAGATTCAATATAGTGGATTGGGACGATGTTAAAGAAGCAGTTGCGCAACAAATTCAAGAATACGTATCGAATGGTGAAAAAATAATTCTTGAGGATGTTTTGAACCCAAAGAAATCTGCCATTACGGTGTATGGAGAGACAACGCCTAATCCGGCGACACTCAAATTTGTGGTCAGCAAAAGGTTAACCAAAACCGCATTTGAATTTAAAAATATTGACGAAACAACGCCGTCACCTTTAGCCAAAGAGTTGTTTCAATTTTCGTTTGTGAAAGAAATTTTTATCGATGAAAATTACATTTCGATTACAAAATATGACGTGGTAACGTGGGAAGAAGTAACCCTTGAAATTCGTTCTTTCATCAAGCAATTTATTGAAAATGGTGGTATGGTTATCGATGAAAACCATGTAGTAGAAAATACTAAAATCGATAAACAACAAATCAAAGACTTTGATACGTTAGACACCACGTCTCAACAAATCATTAACATTTTAGAAGAATATGTAAAGCCTGCTGTCGCTGCCGATGGTGGAAACATATTATTCGATTCTTACGATGAGAATCAGAAAAGAGTTAAGGTAATACTACAAGGCTCCTGTAATGGCTGTCCTTCCTCAACATTTACCCTTAAAAACGGCATAGAAAACATGCTAAAAGACATGCTAAACGATAAAGACATCGTTGTAGAAGCATTAAATGCATAATCCATTACTAATAAACTTGTAAAACCTTTAGGTTTAATTCTAATGAAAAAAATTAAAACAATTTGTGCTTTATTTTTACTTTCACTTCTTCTTGTGAATTGTAAATCCGATAAAAAAAGTATTGATTTTAAAGAATTAACAGATCATTATTTTGATGATAAAAATAGCTTAAATCCTGTAGATGCTACTATAAATGGTCAAAATCAATACAATGACCAATTGGTTTTTGAAATGACAGATTCGTACCGAAAAAAACAAGCACTTTTTTTTGATAAATACCAAAGCGAACTTTCTAAAGTCAATAAAGAACAATTATCGCCTGAAGAATTGAATAGTTATGAAATTATTAAATGGGAAATTGAAGTAGGAAAAGAAGTTTTACATCAGCCCACCAATTTGATGCCTATCCACCAATTTTGGGGTACTCATTTAACGATGTCACAATTTGCGAGTGGTTCAGCGGCACAACCTTTCAAAACGGAAAAAGACTATAAAAACTTTCTGAAAAGAATGGATTTATACGCGGTTTGGATAGACTCTGCTATGGTGTATATGAAAAAAGGAATAGCAAAAGGATTGGTCTTACCTAAATCCTTAACGATAAAAGTAATACCTCAATTTGAAGAAATTATAACACCAAAAGTAGAAGACAATTTGTTTTATTCTGCCCTAAAAACATTCCCAGCTAGTTTTACAGAAGCACAAAAAAGTAGTTTGACTAAAGAATATACTTCAGCCATTCAAGAAAAATTAATGCCTCAATACAAAAAGATGATTGCTTTTCTCAAAGGAGAATACCTTGCTGCATCTAGAAGCACAAGTGGCATTGGCAGTATTCCAAATGGGAAAGAAATGTATACGGCCTATGTGAAACAATGGACAACGACCAATAAAACTCCTAATGAAATTCATGAAATTGGCTTAAAAGAAGTAGCTCGTTTGAATTCTGAAATGGAAAAAGTAAAACAGCAAGTTGGCTATAAAGGCACTTTAAAAGAATTTCTCAATGAGGTTCGAAACAAAAAAGAACTAAAACCTTTTACCAAACCCGAAGAGGTGTTGGCTCATTTCCAAAAGATATACGAAACCATTAAACCAAATGTAGATAAACTATTCTCACTACAACCTAAAACCAAATTCGAGATTAGACGAACTGAAGCTTTTCGAGAAAAAACTGCAAGCGCAGAATATATTCAAGGAGCCGTAGATGGATCAAGACCTGGTATATTTTATGTGCCAATTCCAAATGCAAAAGAATACAATGTGCTAGAAGATGAGGATTTATTCTTGCATGAAGCGATTCCTGGGCATCATTTTCAAATGTCATTACAACAAGAAAACACTAATTTACCTAACTTTAGACGTTATAATTGGTTTGGTGCCTATGGAGAAGGGTGGGCTTTGTATACTGAAAGTTTGGGAAAAGAACTAGGTTTGTATAACGACCCATATCAATACTTAGGAATGCTAAACGACGAAATTCACAGAGCGATTCGTTTGGTCGTTGACACTGGAATTCACTCTAAAGGCTGGACAAGAGAACAAGCTATTCAATATTCGTTAGATAATGAAGCAGAAAGTGAAGCCAGTATCACCAGTGAAGTAGAGCGCTATATGGCAATTCCGGGACAGGCATTATCCTATAAGATAGGGCAATTAAAGATTATTGAATTGCGTCACAAAGCAGAAAAAGAGTTAGGGTCTACATTTGATATTAGAAAATTTCACGCTATCGTTTTAGAATCAGGAGTGATGCCATTGGCGCTATTAGAAAAGAAAATTGATACTTGGATCAAATCAACTAAATAAAATTAGAAACGCCTTCTTTTGCAAGGCGTTTTTTTTTCATTTTGATTTTACAAAATTAAAAAAGCCCCAACTTTCGTTAGAGCTTTGTGCGGATAATAGGACTCGAACCTACACGCCTTGCGGCACCAGATCCTAAGTCTGGCATGTCTACCAATTTCACCATATCCGCTTATTGTATAATTACTCGACTGTAATTAATCCGTTTTTAAGTATCGGAGTACAAATGTACATCTTTTTTTATTATTCAAAAACTTTTCCAAAAAAAAACATTTCTCCATA
>CAISUR010000213.1 GCA_903888655.1 uncultured Bacteroidota bacterium
CACTTTCTCCACTAACACCTTGGGGAAAACCAGCGTTAGGTGTTAAAACTCGTAAAAGAAAAAATAAAAGCGATATTTTCATTATACGTTCGCGTTAAAAATTTAAAGATTTTAATAAAAACATAGTTACATTATTATGGGACGTTCAATATCAAAAGGACCTTATATAGCTTATCATTTGCTAAATAAATTAAAAAAATTAAATGAAAAAGGAAAAAAAGAAACCATTAAAACTTGGTCACGTGCATCAACAATTTTGCCGTTAATGATTGGTCATACTATCAGTGTATACAATGGTCAAAAGCATGTACCTATTTTTATTTCGGATCAACTAGTTGGTCATAAATTAGGAGAATTTGTACCTACTCGTACATTCCGTTCTCATAAAAAAGCTGAACGAAAAGTGAAAAAATAATATATGAATACATCTAATAATCAAGCAATTTCTGCGACTTCCAAATATATAAGAATTTCACCTACTAAAGTTGATTTAATCATTAAACAAATTAGAGGAAAAACTTATAAACAAGCTCTTCAAATTTTAAAATATTTACCACAAAAATCGGGAGCAATTGTTTGGCAAACCTTATATTCTGCTGTTTCTAATGCAACAAATAATTTTGATTTAGAAAAAGAAAATTTAGTTATTGCTGAAGCTTTTGTTAATCAAGGACCAATTTTAAAAAGAATGCGTCCACGTGCTCAAGGACGAGCATTCGCTATTCAGAAAAAAATGTGTCATATCACAATTAGAGTAAAAGAAGTTTAAATTAAAAAGAAAGAAGAAATATTAGCAATACTATGGGTCAAAAAACACATCCAAAAGGATTTCGATTAATTACAACACAAAAGCATCTTTCACAATGGTATGCTGATAAATTAGTTTATCCTGGTCTTATTGAAGAAGATTTTTTCATTCGTGAAAAAATTAATAGTTCTTTTTCAGAATTTCTTTCAATTTCTAAAGTAGAAATTAATCGAATTAATCAAAATTTAAATGAAAAAGAATATGTAAATATTACAATACATGCTTTATTCCCAAGAGCTAAAGAAATGTATCGTAAAGTTGCAAAATATTTTGCAAATACCGTTGAAGATTCAAATGCTAAAACATTATCTATTTTAAATAATAATAAAGGAACCTTAAAACGTTTTACAAGTTTGTTATTAAAAAGAAATATTCGAAATATTATTCGTTTTTTACAATTAAAAACAAATAAAAATTATCATGTTTCGATCAATTTTATTAAAAATCCTTTTGAAGATGCTACACTAATTGCAAAATATATTGCTGAACAATTAGAAAAACGAACACCTTTTAGAAGAGCTGTAAAACAAACTATCAAAAAAGTGCAACGCACTGAAATGAAAGGTGTTAAAGTAGAAGTATCAGGCCGTTTAAATGGTATTGAAATGGCACGTAGCGAATGGAAACGTGATGGACGTGTTCCACTTCATACATTAAAAGCAAAAATTGATTATACACATCAACGTGCAGAAACTATTTATGGAACAATCGGTATTAAAGTTTGGCTTTTTTCCGGTGAAGTTTAAAATTAAATTTTAAGATAACGCAAAAAATATGTTAAGTCCTAAACGAACAAAATATAGAAAAATGCAACGTGGTCGACTTAAAGGAAAAGCAAGTCGCAACAATAAGTTAGATCATGGAGATTATGGTATTCAAGCATTAGAACCAATTTGGTTAACGTCTAGACAAATTGAAGCTGCACGAAGAACAATTTCTCGTTATACAAAAAGAACAGGAAAACTATGGATTAAAGTTTTTCCTGATAAATCGGTAACAGCTCGTGCTGAAGAATCTCGAATGGGATCTGGTAAAGGTGCTGTTGAATATTGGGTTGTAGTTATTAAACCTGGGAATATTTTATTTGAAATTAATGGTGTACCAAAAGAAACAGCTTTAGAAGCCTTAAAAATTGCTTCATATAAATTACCCATTAAAACAAAAATTTTAGTGCGTGAGGAAAAATAAAATGAGTTTACCAAAATATAAAGATCTTGAAAATTTAAATACAGTTCCAGAAATTGATAAAGAAATTTTTATGTTACAAAAAAATTTGTTTGATCTAAAAGTTAAAAAATCAACAAGTCAAAAAATTAAACCTCATCTTTTTGCTCATGCTAAAAGAAGATTAGTTCATTTAAAATTTAAAAAATCTTTTTTATTGAAATCACAAAGTTAACATTATGGTTAAAAAAGAACGCATTGGAGTAGTTGTTAGTAATAAAGCTGATAAAACTATTGTAGTAGCTATTCAAACTCGCTATGCTCATCCAAAATATGGAAAAATTTTATTAAAAACAAAACGATATATGGCACATGATGAAAAAAATTCATGTAATTCAGGGGATATTGTTTTATTAGAAGAAAGTCCACCAATTAGTCGCCATAAAAAATGGATTTTAAAACAAATTATAAAATCTTATACGCAATAAGTTTATTTAAGATAAAAAGTTAAAAATTATGATACAACCGCAAACATATTTAACTGTTGCTGATAATACAGGAGCAAAAAATTTAATGTGTATTCGTGTTTTAGGCAATAATCGAAAATATGCAAATGTTGGCGATATTATTATTGGAGTAGTTAAAGACGCGATTCCAAATATGGCTGTAAAACGTTCAAGTGTAGTACGTGCAGTTGTTGTACGAACACGTAAAACAATCAAACGAACTGACGGAATGGCAGTTAGATTTGATGATAATGCTGCTGTAATTATAAATGCTGAAAATAATCCACGAGGAACAAGAGTTTTTGGCCCTGTGGCTAAAGAAATTCGTGAAAAAAACTTTACAAAAATAATATCATTAGCAAATGAAGTAGTATGAATACAAAGCATAAATTTCATGTCAAAGTTGGCGATAAAATAAAAATTATCGCAGGAAGTCAAAAAGGATTAGTTGGAACAATTAAATCATTAGTTACAACAAAATCAATTGCAATTATTGATGGTATTTTACCTAGAATTAAATTTAAAAAACAAACACAAAATTCAGAAGCAAAAAAAATAGAAATAGAATTACCAGTTCATGTTTCAAATTTAATGTTATGGGATGAAAAAAATAATAAAGCTAGTCGTGTTGG
>CAISUR010000214.1 GCA_903888655.1 uncultured Bacteroidota bacterium
AAAAATAAATGTTAAAGGAAAATTTGGTTCCTTAGAAAGAGAATTAATAAATTTAGTTAATATAAATATTGAAAATCAGAAACTAACAGTAACAAGAATTAATGACGAAAAACAAACTCGTGAATACCATGGTTTAGTTCGTTCACTTATTCAAAATATGGTAATTGGTGTTGCTGAAAAATTTTCAAAAGTTTTAATTGCTGAAGGCGTTGGATATAAATTTCAAGTTGAAAAATCAAAACTTGTTTTAAATGTTGGATTTACACATCCCGTTGAATTCCCTATTCCTACTGAAATTACAATTAAAGCAGAAGGTGCGACTAAAATTGAAATTAGTGGAATTGATAAAGAACAAATTGGATTATTTGCTTCTAAAGTTAGAGATATAAGACCGCCAGAGCCATATAAAGGGAAAGGAATTCTTTATCAAGGTGAAAAAATAATTCGTAAAGCTGGTAAAACAGGTAAATAAATAAATTTATTTAAAAGTATATTTTGTTATGACAAAAAGAACAAAAAAATTATATATTCAGCAAAAAAAACGATATTTGAAAAAAGTTGTTGGTACTTTAGAAAAGCCAAGACTTGCGGTTTTTCGTTCGCATAAACATATTTATGCTCAATTAATTGATGATACAAACGGGACTACATTGGCCGCAAGTTCAACTTTAGCTAAAAATTTAGAATTTAAAGCATCGGGTACAACTGAAGCTGCATATTTAGTGGGGCAAGATTTAGCTAAAAAAGCTATGCAAAAACAAATAAAACATGTTGTTTTTGATCGTGCTAAAAAACCTTATCTTGGAAGAGTTCAAAAGTTAGCAGAAGGAGCTCGTGCTGATGGGCTTATTTTTTAAATTAAAGAATTCAACTACATATCTAACTTATTAATTATGGAAAAAACGTTACCAAATAATAATAAAACAATGAAAAAAGAGGATTCCAGTAATAAATCCTCTGGAAATAAAAATTATAAAAAAAAGTTAATTACTAGATTATCTAAAATTAAATACGATGAAAAAATTATTCAAGTAACACGTGTTACAAAAGTTGTAAAAGGTGGGAAAAAATTAACTTTTAGAGCCGTTGTAGTAGTAGGTGATACAAAACGTAAAGTTGGAGTTGGTGTTGGAAGAGCGGATGACGTTAATTTAGCCATGGATAAAGCAATTTTAAATGCGAAAAAGAATTTAATTACTATTCCATTAACATTAAATTATTCCATTCCTCATGTTGTTAGATCAAATTATGGTGCTTGTAAAATTATGCTTCGACCATCATCATTAGGGACTGGAGTAATTGCAGGTGGTTCAGTCCGAACTGTTCTTGAATTAGCAGGTCTTCGAAATATTGTTGCTAAACAATTTGGTTCTAGTAATATTTTAAATAATGCAAAAGCGACAATTCTCGCATTAACAAATTTAAATCAAATTATTGAACTTGGAAAATACCAGTCAACTAGACGTCAAGTCTTTTATGACAAATTAATAAGAAAATACAAAAATGCTAGACTTTATAACTAGATTAGTTCCTGCTTCAAAAAATATTAAAAATAATCCTACCCAAAAAATTTTAATCACTTTATTTGTTTTGTTTCTTTTTAGATTTGGAAATACAATTCCTCTTTCTGGAATTGATCAAGAAGCTTTAAAAAAATCCTTTTTACAATTGGATAACAAAAATTCCATAATGCAAATAATTAATATGTATTCCGGAGGTGGTGGAATTACTCTCTTAAGTCCATTTTCATTAGGAATTATACCGTTTATTAATGCATCTATTCTTATAGATTTATTAACAGCGTTATTTCCTTTTTTAGAAAAATTACAGAGTGAAGAGGGTGAAGTTGGAAGACGTAAGTTGCTTTTTTATAAAAAAATCTTAACATTATTATTTTCAATAGGACAAAGTATATTCTTAATTTTTTATTTAAAATCTTATTTTTATAGTTCAGATATATTTACTTTTTCAATTATTAGTCTTCAGTTAATTACCGGAGCAATGATTATTGTTTGGTTAAGTAGTATTATTGATA
>CAISUR010000215.1 GCA_903888655.1 uncultured Bacteroidota bacterium
AGATGGACGAAAAACAAAAGGAAAAGAGTGAAACAGCAAAAAAAGTTTTGCCGCTCGTCAAAGAATATATCGACATGAGTACCGACCGGGATATTGATATTAAAATTACCTTTCATACGGCGGAAACATTGGTCACCATGCAGAAAACCATGTCGGCCGACGAAGGTTGCACACAATTGGAGAAATATTTGAAATTATACACGATTAAAACAAATACGAATATGCACGCCTTTGACCAAGACGAAAAATTACTGAAAACTGTTACTAAAAAGTCTCGAGGTACTCAAACAGAACGAGAAATGGTTTTAAAACTTCTAAAATCAGGAATATCTCCAGAAACTATTTTTCATGATTTGTATATAGAAAAACCAGGTAATCATTATTGTCAAATTGATTTAGTTGTTACTACTAAAGTTGGTATCATTGTTTTTGAAATAAAGAAATACAATGGCTGGATTTTTGGGTTGGCAAATCAAACACATTGGACACAAGTTTTAGATTCTGGTAGACAGCGCTATCGCTTTTATAATCCAATATTTCAAAATAAAAAACATGTACAAGATTTGAAAAAACAATTACCTCAATTTCAAAATATTCCCTTCTATTCTGTGATTGTGTTTTTTGGTAACTGTAGTTTTAGAAATCTTGATTATGTTCCTAATAAGACATATTTGGTAAAATCTTCTCATTCAATTAAGGTTGTGAACGAAATTGTAGAACAAAATGAGCCAGCAAAATATAAAAGTAAAAGAGAAATTATCAGTCTTTTGCAATCGGCTTCTTTAAATGGCGATAATGAGGGGATTAGAGAAGCGCATGTTAAAAATATAAAACGAAACTTCGGATAGAAAACTTGTGGATACTTTCTCCTTGGGCGAGAATTGTTGCAATTGTAATTAATAAGTTACTTTAAAAACCGCGAGAAACATCTCTTGACTTTGCTTATTTTTTATATATTTGAAATGCTAATAATTAATTAAATATGAAAAAACTTCTTTGTTTAGTGTTTATCTTCTGTTCTCTCGCCAAAGTAAATGCTCAAATTGCCGATGTGCAACAAAAAGGTAGTTGGTTGTATATTTACAACGAAAATAATAAGGAGCTTTCGCATATGAGTTTGAGCCATTCCGACCAGTATTTAGGTATGGGAAGTTCTTTTTTTATGGTTCAAAAAGGAAGCTGGATCTATGTTTATAATGCTAACTCAAAAGAAATTAGTCATATGAGTTTGAGTACCAATGACAAACTAAAAAGTGTTGGAGGAAACAACTTTAACATCCAAAAAGGAAGTTGGATTTATACCTATGACAAAAACTGTAAAGAAGTGAGTCATAGAAGTAGTTAAAAATAGCTACTTAAAGACCTCTCAACCCATCAATCAAAGCATCAACATCTTCATTCGTATTGTAATGACTAAACGAGATGCGAAGGCTTGGTTTCTTCAAATCTTCTTCTTCAAGAATTTCTGCTAAAACGTGTGAAGGTTTTACACTGCCGCTTTGGCAAGCACTTCCGCGAGAAACGGCAATGCCTTTCATATCTAAATTAAACAATATCATCGCCGTTTTATCCTCTGAAAAAGGCAATAACACATTTAAAATATTGTAAAATGTATCCGTTCCATTGATTCGAACTTGTGGGAAATTAGCTTTCAATTGCGTTTCACAATAGTTTTTCAATTCGGTTATGGTTGTTCTTTCGGCATCCAAATTTTCAGATGACAATTCCAATGCTTTTGCCATTCCGGCTACTTGATGAATTGCTTCTGTTCCGGCACGAAGTCCTTTTTCTTGTTCCCCACCAAAAAAAAGTGGTTGCAAAACAATGCCTTTTTTAACATAAGCAAATCCGGCGCCTTTAGGTCCGTGAAACTTATGTGCACTCGCCACAACAAAATCAACTGGAAGTTCGTGCAGATTCCATTCGGTTTTCCCAACAGATTGCACGGTATCGCAATGAAACAAAGCATGATGTTGGTGGCAAATTCTGCCTGTCCTTTCAATATCTAAAACGGTTCCGATTTCGTTATTCACGTGCATCAGTGACACTAAAGTCTTGCTATCTTTGGATAACAAATCTACCAAATGCGTCATATCAATAGCACCATTTGGAAGAATAGTTACAAAATCAACTTCTATAGCATACTTGCTTTGCAAATGTTTTACCGTATAGAGCGTTGCGTGATGTTCGATCTTGCTGGTAATAATGCGTTGCACTTGTAGGTCATTTACAGCGCTTTTAAGAATCCAATTCGACGCTTCGGTAGCATTTGAAGTAAAGATAATTTCTTGAGGGTTACAACCCATTATTTTAGCAATGGACTTTCTTGACGTTTCTAAAACCGTCTTGGCGCTTCTACCAAAACTGTGCGTGGAAGATGGATTTCCGAAATCGTTTTGAAGCACCTGCACCATTTCGGCAATTACTTCTTGGCGAAGAGGTGTTGTGGCAGCGTTATCGAGATAGATTTTTTTCATTGGAAATTTTGAAGTACAAAGGTAAAATTTCAGCAGTAATTATTTTGTGTTTTGCTTAAAATAAATTTCGGTTGCACCCAATCCATATTTTTGATAATTGGCATCTTGAAACGAAATATTTTCAAAATTTTTTAACATAAAATCGAGTTCAGCTTTCAAAACGCCTTCGCCAACACCGTGTATAAAAACAATTTTGGGGATGCGATTTCTGATGGCAAATTCGAGGTGTTTTTTGGCCGTTTCTGTTTGAATAGTTAGGATGTCAAAATTGCTCATTCCACGTGGATTTTTCACAAGCTTTTCAATATGCAAATCAAATTCTGGAACACCTCTTTCTATTTTATCTGACTTAAAAACAGGAATATTTTGCTTTTTGGAAGGCTGTTTATCTATATTAATTTTATCTAATGTATCGCTTTTGTTAATATGATTTAATTCGCTGGATTTGTTTATTTTAATTAACTCATTGACAAAATAAGTCATCACAAATCCGTCGGTAGTTTCGATGGTAATATCTTTATTTTTAACACCCACTACTACCCCATCAATGGCATCATCAAGTACGGAAACCTTGTCGCCAATATTAAATAATTCTGTGCTCATCATCTTCGTCTTTAGGTGGAATTTTTGCCGATAATTTCATCATGCCCAACATAAAAATCACCACACAAATTACGGTAATAATTACGTTAGGTTTTGGAGTATTTTGTTGATAGAACGCAATAAAAACTGCCACGATCATTATCGGAATTATAAACTTTTTCATAAGTATATTTTAAAATCCAAAAATAGAAAACTTAAATTAGTTTGACGGTTTTTAATTTTTTATTTGTAAAATTGTGACAGATAAGAGTGTTATGGAAAAATACATGTTGCCTTGTATGTTTAAAAAAATGTTCGGTATCGATTGTATCGGATGTGGTATACAACGCTCCCTAAATTTGATTTTACACGGTGAATTTGAAAAAGCATTTTTTATGTTTCCTGCCATCTACACTACTATACTTTTCTTACTTTCAATTACGTTATTTGTTGTGGACAAAAAGCATAATTATGGAAAAATTGTTATTTCTTTGGCAATCATTAATGCCGTTATCATGATAGTATCTTACACCTATAAAATGAAATTTCTTTTTTTAACTTAATAAACAATAAACAAAATGGAAAACCAAAAATTACCGAATGCCACCGCCGTATTAGTACTAGGCATATTATCAATCATAACATGCTGCTGTTATGGTATATTAGGATTAATACTAGGAATAGTAGGACTTGTATTAACTAATAAAGACTTAATTGTTTATAACCAAACACCCGAAAAATTTACTAATTATCAAACGCTGAATATTGGTAAAATTTTATGTATCATTGGTATTGTATTAAGCGCTATTGCCATTCTATACTTCATTTGGATTATAAAAATGATTGGTTTAGATGCTTTACAAGACCCTGCTTTGATGCAAGAAAAAATCAGGAATATACAACAAAACATGGGTCATTAATCATCACAAAAAAACGCCTTATCTTGCTCGATAAAGCGTTTTTTTTATCAAATATTTTTAAAAATCAATGCATTCCTCCCAATCCTTTAGTAGCAAGCATGGCTATCATTCCAATGATAAAAACAATATATAACGATATAACTACTATTATTGAAATTCCTAAAAATTTATGATGTGATTTCAAATAACCTAATGCTGTTCCTATCATATCAGAACTAGAATGCAATAGGGCATTTTTCATATCCGAAGCATATTTATACAAATAATATACGGGTAGTGTATATATAATTGCCATCAAAAGGTAGATGCCGGATAGAAGTCCTTTGATATTTCCTAAAGGACTCATCGAGGTTGAAGGCATCATTGACATTGCTAAAGTCATGCCAATAGCAGCAAGAACCATAAATGCAATTCCTATAAATCCCATAATAGCCAAAAACATTGACCATTTGGCACTGGTTCTCAATGCATCAACTGCTTGTTCGTTTAATTCTAAATTAGTTTGGTTTTCCATATGATTAGTTAATTGGTTACTTTTCAAACTCCTGTAAAGTACTAATAATAATCGAAACGCAATCCAACAATTGCTCTTCATTCATTACCAATGGCGGCGCAAAACGAATAATGTTTCCATGAGTTGGTTTGGCCAACAAGCCATTATCTCTTAAAGCCATACAAATATTCCAGGCCGTATCACTTTCTTCAGTATCGTTGATTACAATGGCATTTAGCAACCCTTTTCCGCGAACCAAAGTCGCTATATTGGATGTTTTTACAAACTCACCGATTTTTTCTCTAAAAATTTTCCCTAATCGACGTGCATTTTGTGACAAATTCTCATCATTAACGACCTCTAAAGCTGCAATTGCAACCGCGCCAGCAATAGGATTTCCACCAAAAGTAGATCCGTGTTGCCCGGGTTTAATCACATTCATAATGTGATCGTTTGCTAAAACTGCCGATACTGGATACGCTCCACCCGACAAAGCTTTTCCTAATATCAAAATATCTGGAGCTACATAAGACGCTTGTTTTTCGCAAGCATTTTCACACGTACAATTGCCACAAACAGCTAAAATCGAACCTGTTCTAGCAATTCCAGTTTGTACCTCATCGGCAATAAACAAAACGTTATTTGCCGCACAAAGAGCTTTCGCTTTTGCTAAATAATCTGCTGCTGGAACATACACTCCTGCTTCGCCTTGAATAGGTTCCACAAGGAAACCAGCGATGTTTTTAGATGATTTAAGCGCATTTTCCAATGCTTCAATGTCATTGTAAGGAATTTTAATAAATCCTGCCGTATACGGTCCGAAATTCTTTCTAGCATTTTCATCGTTGGAAAACGAAATGATGGTCGTCGTTCTTCCATGAAAGTTTCCGTCGCAAACAATTATTTGCGCTTCATTTTCTTGGATTCCTTTCTTTTCATACGCCCATTTTCTACACAATTTCAAAGCCGTTTCTACCGCTTCGGCACCAGTATTCATGGGTAATACTTTATCAAAACCAAAATACTTGGTTACATATTCTTCATAAACACCCAATTTGTCATTATAAAAAGCTCTTGAAGTCAACGTTAACGTCTGCGCTTGTTCGATCATCGCTCCAACAATTTTCGGATGACAATGCCCTTGATTTACCGCGGAATAAGCCGAAAGAAAATCATAATATTTTTTCCCTTCCACATCCCAAACATAAACACCTTCTCCTCTACTCAAAACTACTGGTAGCGGGTGATAATTGTGAGCTCCGTATTTATTTTCTAAAGCAATCGCTTCAGCAGAACTCATTTTTTCTAAAACTGACATAATTTTTCTTTTTTACCCAAACTCGTTATGGGTTATTTAAAAACCAACCTATCTTTCGACAGGCACGATTCCTTCTTTTGGAGAGAAATCATCCATTATGTAGCAAATGTATAAATTAAATTGTGAATTCTAAATTACTGATTCGTAATATAGAATGGAACTAGGAAGAAATGGAGTTTAATTTCGAAATTTAATACCATATCATTAAAATCAATCTTGTAAATTTTTAAATAGTTTAAAAAACTAATCACTCGTGAATTGAAGATACAACAGCATCACCGCAGCAAATGTCATAATTCCCAAAGCAGCAAATCCAAGTACGTTGGAAGTTTTGCTATTGGTAAATTTTCCCATTACGGCTTTGTTATTGGAAATGTGGAGAATTATCGCGATTAAAACTGGTGCTGTCAATCCATACAATATCGCAGTATAGATTAGGGCTTTAACCGGTGAAATTCCTATATAATTCATCGACAATCCCAAAACCAACGAAATCGCCATCACCATATAAAAGGCTTTTGCCTCATTAAATTTCTTATCCAAACCCTGATTCCAGCCAAAAGTCTCTGAAATAATATACGACAACGAACCACTTAACACTGGAATTGCCAAAAGTCCGGTACCAATAACACCAATCGCAAACAACAAATAAGCAAAATTACCTGCTAAAGGTTTCAAAGCCGCCGCTGCTTGTTCCACCGTATCAATTTGATGAATACCTCCCTTGAATAAAACCGTTCCTGTTGTCAAAATGATAAAAAACATGACCAAATTTGAAAAAAGCATCCCGAAATCCACATCTGTTTTCATATTTGACAGTACTTTTTTATTCACAATCAACACCGTTTTACGCTGTTTAAGGGTCTCCACCTCCATCGTAGCCTGCCAAAAGAAAAGATAGGGAGAAATTGTAGTTCCGAGAATTCCAACTAAAATAGCAAGATAATCTTTAGTAAAAGTAATTTCAGGAATACAAGCGCCTTTAGCAATTTCCATCCAATTTTGACGATACAAAAACGGAACAATAAAATAGACCATTAAGACCACACATAGATATTTCAGCAACGAAGCCATTTTCTGATAAGGCAAATAGATGATTAAAAAAATAAGCAGTAGCGTAAAAAAAACCGAAAAATACGTCGCGTCTATAGCGGGGAATAACAAATTACTTACTGCTCCCATGCCCGCAATATCAGCACCAATATTCATTACGATTGCCGGAAAACTAAACAACAAAGTAAGATAAAGTATTTTTTTAGAGTAGTTGTTTTTAAGCGTTCCTGTCAATCCAAGACCCGTTACAATACCAATTCGAGCACACATTTCTTGAATAGCAGCCATTAAAGGAAAAGTAACAATAGCCGTCCACAAAGTCGATAAACCATAAGTAGCACCAGCCTGCGAATATGTCGCAATACCTGAAGGATCATCATCACTAGCACCCGTAATTAACCCAGGACCAAGAACCTTCCAAAACCGTAATAATTTACCGTCCTTTTTTACACTATTCATTTTAGCACTAATATACAACATTTTTAATTTGTAAGTTGATCTACCTACAACCTAGAACCTCTAAAACATCTCCAACAACTTATTCACCGTATTCCAATTGCGCATTGTTGCGACCACATTCAATTTTTTCTCGATATATTTTTGGTCTA
>CAISUR010000216.1 GCA_903888655.1 uncultured Bacteroidota bacterium
GGTGAAGACGCTTGAGGACACTGTAAAGACGGGTTTCCAGTGGCTAGAAGCGGAGGATTCAGCGACGCGTGGTGCTCTTGAATATGAGGACAAGTATAAGGAAGTAGAGGGAGTCTGCCGACCTATCATGATGAAGATGTATCCGGCTTCTACTGATGGAGCAACTGAGGGCTCAGCAGAAGGCAATATGCCGGGAATGCATGGTATGGCTGAACCTGGGCCTAAGGTGGAGGAAGTAGATTAAAATAATGTATCTTTTTTTTGACTTAGATGGTGTACTAGCAGATTTTTGTAATTTACATAAAGAAGCATTTATAACAGCATGGAATTCGCTGATGATAGAGTACCCTATACAAAATGATTTTTATAACTTATATTTTTATTTTATTTGGAATAATATTTTTAGAAGCAATAATTTATAAACATACAAACTAATACAACTGGCAATGTATTATGATATGTGATGAACAAGTTTAATTATGATAACTATTTGTAAATAAAAACGTTTTTACCAATACTGAAATTTTAGATGAAAACAATTTCTACCCATTTGGTTTAAAACAGAACGACAATACTTATACTTCTATTGGAAATAATTATAAGTATAATGGTAAGGAACTACAAGAGGAATTAGGGCTGAACATTACAGCCATGGATTTCCGTCAGTATGATAATGCCATTGGTAGGTAATGTATCAAATGTGTTGGTACACTATTAATGAAATATTAAAACACTATAAATCAAGTGAATTGTATAATTTAACTTTAAAAATTAAAACAACCTTCGGGTTGTTTTTTTATGAAATGTATTCTTAAAACAGATAAAATGATGTTAAAGCAAAGTTCGTGTTTCAAATGTGTTGGTTATTGTAATAACTGCAACTTTGAACAGACAGGCAATTGTTGTCTTGCTTCACCACCAGAAGAAATCATTATTTGTAACTGTGGCATAACTTTACTTTCTTTTATTGATAATCAAGTTAAAAACTATTTTTATAGCCAAATTTTCAGAAATCAAAACGGGTATTTTTTAAAAGAGCGTTCTCATGGTAGTAAAGGCTGGATTGAGTTTTTTGAAGAGACTTTTATGACCAATAACATCTTTAATATTGAATTTGGATTAATCCAAATTATTGAAGGAAAAAAAATAGTTAGAGTCTCTGTGTGCTTTTGTGGAAGTGGTAAAAAGTATAGAAAATGCCATAAGAAAAGTTATGACATTTTATCTAAACTAAGTTTGGAACATATCCATTATTTTCTTCATTCTCTAAGAGAAACAAATGAGTATAAAATTGCTGTTCATCATAGAAATCAATTAAAAATCAGATAGATTTTTCACTTATGAAGGTCGCAGGTTCGATTCCCAATTGGTCTTCATTCCTTTATTTATAAGGAAAGTTCTTGACACACAAAAAAACTATGTGTCAAAAAAAGTTAAAAAAAGGTTTTTTTAAAAAGGGAAAATATAGGTGTATCATTTTTAGCGGCTACTAAAATTGCCACACTATTTGCTAGGATTGCTATGATACTTTCGATGTTCATGTTGTAAATTTAAACATTTATATAGAATTTTGAACTGAAACTTATATTTCTTCGAAATAGTCTGCTTTAGCATCTTTATTGTAGAATTTAGCATGATTGATTATATATCCATTGTATCCACTATTTTTTAAAATTAGTTTACTTATCAAAGTATATAATTTTGCACTTGCAAATAGCATTTTATTGTCTATTTCTTTGCTGGTTCTTGTTGTTTCATTAATCATTAAGATATTACCGTGTAATAAATCGTTTCTAAAATCAATTGCTGCTTCATCTTCACTAGAGAGTTTGATTTGTAATTGATCAAAAGGTTGTCTTAATTTTTCTGCATTTGTTAGACGTTTGTGATTTATGGAGTTACTTAATCCATTTATTTTTCTTCTGAATTTTATTTCTGCATTTTCATCTATTGTATTAGCATAGTTATCCAAGACAGCGTTTAAATCACTTTTTATCTTATTAAAGAGTATTTCGTCAGCTATTAATTTTTCAATAGTATTCTGTTTTGTGATAATAATATTTGCCAGTGATTCTAAAATGACAGAAAACACACCCGGCATTGATACCACAGATTTCAGATCGGTTACTTCCATCAAAAAAATGATAGCTACTGCATATTCTTCATTATTTCGTAATTGTGTAATGAAATTAGAGATTACTTCAATAGGTATGACTTTTAACTTACCGTAATAGCTATCAGCTATATTCTTTTCTTTATGAAGTTTTGAATATGGGTTTGAAGTTACTGGATGAAAAATAGATTTTAATGATTTTCTGGCTAGTCTTTGATATATGAAATTTACTCCTGAAAAAATATAGTTTTGCCCACCAGGCATGTATCCAATTAAAAAACCTATGCCTTTTTGTATGGAATACGAATCTTTATTAAACTCTTCTAAAGAGGTTGGCTCTAAATTTTCGATTACGAAATAACTTTTGTCATAATATTTATATTGGGTTATACCCTGATGGCGCGGATATGTCCCACAACGGATAGCCCCAGATAGCGCGGATATGTCCCACAACGGATAGCGCGGATTTGCAATCCGTGCCCACAAAGAGATTCGTGCCCACATAGTGCGTAAAAACACAAAACCTACAACGATAAAAAGTTGTAGGTTTTTTTATTAAATAGTTAGGTGCTAGAAGTTATTTTGTTAGATTTGTGTCTTGTCCTGATATTGATTGTGGGCA
>CAISUR010000217.1 GCA_903888655.1 uncultured Bacteroidota bacterium
AAAAAGTATCGTATTTTGTTGTTTTTCGAATTGCCCTCTAAAAAAAAGATTTTTTTCGTTTTTAGATTCTAGAACAATTAATTGATTACAAATAAAGTTGCGGTTGGAAAGAGTCAAATGCTCAACAAAAGGTCTTGTTATCGAAAAAAGTGTATTAAAAGATCGGTTTTCTTTTAATTCAGGCATGAGTTTATACAAGCTCTTTCCGATACTAATTACATTTAATTTGTCATCAACGACAAAGTGAAAAGGAAAAAGATTGTCAAACTTTTTTTTACTAAAATTAAAAGTTTCCATTTACTTCCATTTTATTAAAAATATTTCGTGGTCATCTCCCTCGTTTCGTGAAGCTAAAAGTTCAATTTCGACTTCGGTTTCAAAAAACTTTCCTAATCCTTGAATAAGTCCGCGCACAAATTCTTGAAGTCCAACTCTTTTAGAAATATAATGAAGTTCTAAACTATGTTCTAAAACATTTGAAACATGAAATTCTGGAGGCGTTAATTTAGGATAAATGAATGCTACTCTGTTATGAAATAAATGTAAGTTTACCAAGAATTGCTTTAAATTATCACCGCCCGATTTCAATAATCCTTCATATTTATCTTTGGTTGTTTTTAAAACCCACCATTCTCCAAAAGCTATAAATACATTGTCGATATTCATGTTCATCTCTTCAGAAACGGCATTTGCTAATTTAAAAGTAATATCGTCATCATAGGCTTCATTACTGATGAAAAAATCTATATCAACACCACTTCGTTCTTTGATGAGTTCCCACTTGTCTTGACCAAAATTTGCTACGATTAATTCTTCAATCGCTTTATTTACTATTCCGTACATTGTGTGATTTTATTAAAAGTAATTAATTCATTGTGAGACCAATAATTTAGAAGATTTTGAATTTTAATGACATAATCTTCATATTTTAATGGTTTTACAATATATCCTGCTATTCCAATCTCGTAACATTTTAACACTTCTCTTCTATTGTTAGAAGTAGTTAAAATTATTGTGGGAAGAAATTTAAGTTTTTCGTCTGCTTTGAGCAACGACAAAAATTCAATTCCATCCATTCTGGGCATATTTATATCCAAAAGAATAATATCGGGAAGCTCTTTTTGAGAAGTAAGAATTGAAAGTGCCTCTTCACCATTTTGAGCTTCTATAATATGGTGGTTAACATTCAAATTTTCTAAAACCCTATGGAACTTCATTTGTTCAATAGCGTCATCTTCAATAAATAAAATGTTTAATTTTTTCATGTCAAAAGGGGGTTTTGATAAGTCAAAGATTGGTTATTTTTCGTTAAAGTAATAATTAAAAGATAGTTTTTAGATTAATACATCACTAGTGTAGACGAAAATACAATTGGTGTAGATTAAAAAAACAGTAAAAAGAATTTAATAGTTTGGATTTAAAACTTTGAATATGATTTTTTTATTACTTTAGTGGCGCACAAATGGCATGAAATGAATTTATTAAAAATTTATATTGTTGAAGATGACGCTTTCTTTGGGGAAGATC
>CAISUR010000218.1 GCA_903888655.1 uncultured Bacteroidota bacterium
ATGAGTTTCCCGAAGCTTTGATAACCAAATCTCCCTTGAAAACTGAAATCGAATCTTTTATAAAATTTAATTTCTTAAGGTTCGCATAAGCTATTTTGGCATGAAAATCATAGATGTTTTCTTTTTTACTCAAGTCAACAATTCCATCAAAATCAAAAAATAAATTAGGATCATTGATGTTCACTTTACCTTTAAATATGGGCTTTTTAAAACTTCCGTCAGTTAAAACATTATGATAAGTATAACCATTGTATTGGATGCTTTTAACCTCGCCTGAAAATTTTGTATCAAGATATTTTTCAATAAGACCCTTTCCATCAACATCAACATCCAAACTAACTTTTCCCACCTCATTTTTATTCAAGAAAGTACCTATATCAAAATTGTCAAGTATAATGTTTCCTTTATAATTTGCATTGTCAATATTATCAAGATTGGTCATTACCAATTTGGAGGATATATTCCCAAGTTTGGTTATCAGATTAAAATCAGCATCTATAGATTTTACAGTCACTTCCGCTGTTCCATTTAAATTAAATTGGCCTAATTTTTTCAACGAGGTAGGAAGTTTTTTGCCAAGAACATTTGGTAATAAAGCAGTTAAATTTTCATAATTAGAAGTTACTTTTTCAAAAGTTCCTTTCATATAAAATTCCCCTTGACCCTTTTTAGCAAATAGGTTTTTAAAATTTACATTTCCAATAACTTCAGATTTTTTTGTATCTTTCAATCTTAAGTTATTGGCTGTAAGATTGTTTAGAGTTCCTTTGATTTTTCCTTTTAAATCAAAAACTTGATTTTTTCCAATTTCTTTATAGAAATACCAGATGTCGTTTGACGAAATAAAAGTTTTTTGAGTTCTAATATCAAAAACAACTTTGTTATTAAAATCTTTGAAATCTTTTCTTTCATATTTTAAAATTACAGACCCAGTAAAATGCGATGATTTGGTTTTTAAATCAAGTTGCTCTAGTCGAATATTCTTTTTAGTATAAGTAAATTTGGACTTCAAATTTTCTACAAAAAGTCCTCGATGATCTCTAAAAGACATTTCATCGATAGTCGTGTAAACGTTTGGACCAATTATTTTAAAATCTTCGACTACCGCATTTAGTTTGGTAAAATCTACGTCTAATGGGACTTCTCTGTTAAAATCAATTTCTCTAAAACGGCAATTCTTCAAAGTAATTTTATCGGATGTCATACGAAATTTACCTGAAGCAGGTTTACCATCGTCAAATGCTGCAATAAATTTATCTAGATTAGTATCATTATCGCCTTTGTATGTTTTGACATTTAATGTTAATTCGTCTGCGGTCATTTTGCCAAAAATCAAATTCCCATTAAGTAATTTTTTGGTATCTAAAACAGTGGTAATAATACGATCTGCGCATATTAAGGTGTCTTTTTTCTGATCTTTTACCAATACTTTTTTTAATTGAACACCACCAAATATATTAACTTCTACTTCATCGACGTATATATCGGTGCCAAAATCTTTATTGAGCTTTTCAGTAATGTAATGTGCAATTTTTGTTTGAACAACAGGTAAAGAAAGAGCAACTCCGCCTG
>CAISUR010000219.1 GCA_903888655.1 uncultured Bacteroidota bacterium
GAATTTCTTTTTTTACAAGAATTTTTAATCTTAAAATAAAAAACAAAATGGCAACAATTACTGCTGCAGACGTAAATAAATTAAGAACAATCACAGGTGCAGGGATGATGGACTGCAAAAAAGCATTAGTAGAAGCTGATGGAGATTTTGATTTAGCAATCGAAAACCTTAGAAAAAAAGGTCAAAAAGTTGCTGCTAACAGATCCGACAGAGAATCTACTGAAGGTGCAGCTATTGCAGTTGTAAATACTGATAAAACATCTGGTGTTGTGATCACATTAAACTGCGAAACAGACTTCGTTGGAAAAAATGAAGGTTTCGTAAAATTAGCTACTGATTTAGCGAATCAAGCCCTACACTATGATACTAAAGAAGCATTTTTAGCTTCTGATTTTAATGGTATCACTGTTGCTGACAAATTAATTGAGCAAACTGGTGTAATTGGAGAAAAAATTGAAATCGCTTCTTTCGCAAGATTGAATGGTGCTTTTGTTGGTTCTTACATTCACGCTGGAAACAAAATTGCGGTTTTAACCGCCTTGTCTGCTAATGTTGAAGGTGCTGAAGAAGCTGCTAGAAACGTTGCAATGCAAGCTGCTGCAATGAACCCAATTGCTTTAGATGAAGCTGGTGTTGATGCATCAATTATTGAAAAAGAAATCGAAATTGCAAAAGACCAATTGCGTCAAGAAGGAAAACCAGAAGCTATGTTAGACAATATCGCTAAAGGTAAAATCCAACGTTTTTACAAAGACAATACTTTAGTAAATCAAGATTACATTAAAGATGGTTCTATGAGCGTTGCTGCTTATATTAAATCAGTTGACAGTGGATTGACTGTTACTGGATTTAGCAGAGTTGCTTTAGGATAATAATATCTCAAATTTATATTACAAACCTCGTTTCTTTATTGTAGCGAGGTTTTTTAATTCATAAATAGATTATATCTTTGATTTACGATCTTTTTAACTTACTGCAAAAAAAACAATTAGAGTTTTTCTTAAATTTTCTCACCATGTTGAGACAAGTCGAGTCCTATAGCTTCCGACTCTTCAGTTACTCGTAATGGAATAATAAAGTCTGTAAGCTTAAATAATACATAAGCTCCTTCAAAAGTGAATACTGATACAAGCATTAAGGCAATCATGTGATGTTCAAAAACACCCCAACCACCATGCAAAAGACTTGCGTTATTCCCTTGAGCAAAAATTGCAGTAAGTATCATTCCCATTATTCCTCCGACACCATGACAAGCAAATACATCTAGAGTGTCGTCTATTTGTTTAAGTCGTTTCCAATTTACCATCAAATTTGAGACTATAGCTCCAATAAATCCGAAAAAAATACTTTGCGGAATGGTAACATATCCTGCAGATGGTGTAATTACTACCAAACCTACCACTGCGCCTATGCAAGCACCAAGAGCTGATACGGGTCTACTATTAAGTCTATCAAAAAACACCCAAGTCATCATTGCAGATGCTGAGGCGATTGTAGTAGTTGCAAATGCCATAGCTGCTGTAGCATTTGCAGCTAATGCAGATCCTGCATTAAATCCGAACCATCCAAACCACAACAATCCTGTACCTAATAAAACAAATGGTATGTTAGTTGGAATATGTTCACTATTCTTCCTCTTTCCAAGAACAATTACACCTGCCAACGCTGCAAAACCAGCACTCATGTGAACCACGGTTCCACCCGCAAAATCTTTTACACCAAAATAGCTTCCTAATAAGCCTTGAGGATGCCATATCATGTGGCATAATGGCGCGTAAATAAAAAGCGTAAATAAGCATATAAATAATAGAAAAGAAATAAAACGAATGCGTTCAGCTAAAGCACCTGTAATAATAGCAGGAGTGATTACAGCAAATTTCATTTGAAAAAGAGCAAACAGAATAAACGGAATAGTAGGAGCTAAATTCTTATGAGGTTGCATTTCAACTTGATCAAAAAAAGCAAAATTTAAAGGATTTCCGATAATGCCATAATGAACACCAGCAATATCAAATCCAATA
Source organism: uncultured Bacteroidota bacterium (assembly GCA_903888655.1). Lineage (GTDB taxonomy): Bacteria > Bacteroidota > Bacteroidia > Flavobacteriales > Flavobacteriaceae > Flavobacterium. Next base: position 2,022 of record CAISUR010000219.1, read on the forward strand.
GGGCTTCCAAACGATAAGCTAAATCCAATGGTTACCCAAAGCAAACTTACAACACCTAAGCATATAAAACTCTTAAGCATTGTTGATATAACATTTTTTTTTCCCAACCATTCCTCCATAAAAAAAGGATAAACCAGGCGTCATTAACAAAACTAAACAAGAAGCAGTAAGCAACCAAGCCACATCAGCAAAGTTTATAGTGCTGATAGCATTAAATTCAGGACCCGCTGATTGATGAGGCCAAATCAGACCTAAAACAGCCACAAAAGAAATAATTATAAAAGCAGATATCCAACGATTTTCCAAACTCATAATTAATAATTTTTAATTAACCCCTATAAATAAAAGGGTAAAATTATATAAAAATATTATTTTACAA
>CAISUR010000220.1 GCA_903888655.1 uncultured Bacteroidota bacterium
TCTGTTCCTTTGAACAACGGAACCATATCTCCCAATTTAGTACTCAAGTTTACTTTACGTTCATCATACATTTGCATGACATTTGGCAAAGTAGCAACCATTTTGGTCATCGATGCTACATCATATATATCAGAATTTTGAACTTTAATTTGATTATCATAAGTGTGGAAACCATACGATTTTTGTAAAATAACTTTTCCTCTTCGAGCCACCAAAATTTGAATTCCGGGAGTCATTTTTCCGTTAATTGCCTTTTGAGCTATGCCATCAATTTTAGACAATACTTTTGGACTCATTCCCACATTTTCAGGAGCCGTAAAACCAAGTATATTTAATTTTTCTGTAGAAAGTCCGAATCCATTTTTGTATTCTGAATTAATAGTTACCGGCAATTTTCCTTGAGATTCAATAGCTCCAAATAGTAATTCGGCAGAAACTTCTTGTGCAATATCACTATTTTGATATGACATTACTACGCCTTTTATATCTGTAAAATTGATAGGAGAAAGTGAATAAGGCTTAGTAAAAGCATCTAAAATAACAGTATTACTTTTAGCAATTTCTTGCAACCATAAAAGCTCTGATTCTGAAAAATCATGTTTTTTCCAAGCTTTATCCGATTTATGATATCCTATTATAACAACGTCAAATTTTTTAAGTTTGAGTTTTAATGAATCTAAATTTGAGTCAGAAACTTCAATTACTTCGGTATATTTTTTTAAAGTGGATAAAAAAGAAGAATTCACATCATCGCCTAGTTTCACATAAGCAATTTTTTGATCTAAATTTCTAATAGGCAGTATATTGTCCTTATTTTTCAACACTGTTATTGCATGTTCATACAATTGATATTGAAGTGCATCTTTGTAAGTTGAATTCAAATCTGCAGCCATTCCATTCAAATCAATTGGATTAAAATGATTTAAACCCGATTTGAATTTATAATGTAAAATTTTCTTTACTGATTTGGCAATTCTGTCGTCTGTAATTTTTCCTTCTTGATAAGCCATACAGATTTTTTCGTAAGCCAAAGGAACATTTTCTGGAAAAAGCAAAATATCATTTCCTGCCATAAAAGCTTCCAAATCAATATCGCCTGGTTTCATGAATTTACTTGCCGCTTTCATATTCAATGCATCGGTAAAAATCAATCCATCAAATCCAAGTTCGTTCTGCAATAAATCGGTTACAACAGTATGCGAAACAGAAGTTGGCCAATTCTCTCTGGATTCAATACTTGGAATATTTAAGTGCGCCACCATTACAGACGCTAGCCCTTCATCAAACATTCGTTTATAGGGATAAAGCTCTACCATATTTATATGCTCTTTAGAAAAGCTCACTAAAGGTAAAGCATAATGCGAGTCTAAAGCGGTATCACCATGACCAGGAAAATGTTTTCCAGTGCAAAAAACTCCTTGACTTTGAACTCCTTGCATAAGTGCTATGGCATGTTCAGTAACATTCACTTTATCTTCTCCAAAAGAGCGATTTCCAATTATTGGATTTTTGGGATTGGTATTAATATCCAAAACAGGAACAAAATTAAATTGTGCCCCAATTCGTTTGGTTTCTTGAGCCATATTTTCGCCAACTTGTCGTATTAATTTCAAATCCCTAATGGCGCCTAAGGTCGTATTCCAAGGATATTTATAAGTAGAATCCAAACGCATACTTAATCCCCATTCAGCATCAATTCCTATAAACAAGGGGACTTTCGATTTAGATTGAAAACGATTAGTCAATTTGGCCTGACGAACAGGACCTCCTTGAAAAAATATTAAACCTCCAATTTTATTTTGAGAAATAAGTTTATCAATAGCATTAAAATGAACGGTATCTTTATTCGAATAAGCCGCTACCATAAAAAGTTGTCCGATCTTATCTTCAAATGACATCTGATTGTAAATACTATCTACCCATTTTGTTTCCAAAGGAGTTTCTTTAAAGAAATTTTTTCGTTCCGATTTTGAGATAGGAGCATAAGCTTGATCATCATAAATAACCTCGGGTTTCTTGATTTTTTCGACTTCACTTGGAATCACTTTTGTAGTGCCACAATTGGTTACAAAAGATAAAATCATTACTAATAGAATTAATTTATTTATTTTTTTAATAAAAAATTTGTACTTAAAATAAACGACTGTGCCAGCTTTCACTTGCAGGAACTTCCCAGTTTTCTTTCCATTCTTCAATGGTATTTAGGAGATTATTGAAAACGATAGTGTTTTCGGAAACCGATTTATCTTTAGCTAGTTTCTTGAAATCAATAAGTGTTTTGTAAGTAATAAATTCACCTTGTTTAAAAGCAACATTCATTTTATCTAATAAATCAACACTATATTTTTGCTCTAAATTTTGAATGAATGCAACCGAGGCATCTATTGCGCATCCAGTTGCTTGTTGCACTTCTTGATTAACCGCAATAATTATAAATCGATTGTATTTTATTTGAAAAGAAGATTCTAATGAAGTTCCGTGAGCACTCCAATTCGTTAAAAATTCCGTTAACTCTTTTTCAATTACTAAAACTTCATCATCTGAAAATTTTCTACTGGATTGATAAATCCAAATTCTAGATTCTTCTGGTAAATTTTCAAATGGAATATACATGTATTTTTAGATTTTAAATTTTAGAAAAAAGCATTTTACAAATCTTGTGCATTAGCAATTAACTCGGCTATATCCAATACTTTAATATCTGCTTCTCGTTCTTTATTCTTAACACCATCCGTCATCATAGTATTGCAAAACGGACAGCCTGCTGCAATAATTTCTGGTTTGGTTTCTAGTGCGTCTTCAGTTCTTTCAATATTAATTTCCTTATCTCCTTTTTCAGCATCCTTAAACATCTGAGCTCCACCAGCACCACAGCACAATCCATTAGCTTTAGAACGTTTCATTTCTACTAATTCAGCATCTAACTTTTGGATTAAATCTCTTGGCGCCTCATAAATATTATTGGCTCTACCCAAATAACAGGGATCATGAAATGTGATACGCTTTCCTTTAAATTGTCCTCCTTCAATAGTCAACCTTCCGGCATCTAAAAGTGATTTAAGAAATTCGGTGTGATGCACGACTTCATATTTTCCTCCCAATTCGGGATATTCGTTTTTCAAGGTATTGAAACAATGTGGACAGGCCGTTACAATTTTTTTTGCCTCATAAGCATTAAGAACCTCAATATTCATCATGGCTTGCATTTGAAACAAAAATTCGTTTCCGGCTCGCTTTGCAGGATCTCCCGTACAACTTTCTTCAGTTCCAAGAACTGCAAATGCAACATTGGCACGATTTAAAATTCGCACAAACGCTTTCGTAATTCTTTTAGCTCTGTCATCAAAACTTCCGGCGCAACCCACCCAAAATAAAACTTCGGGTTGTTTGCCTTGAGCTAACATTTCTGCCATTGTTGGCACGTTCAATACTTCTGCCATCATTAATTTTAGATTTTAGATATTAGATTTGAAATTTTATTCGAATTCAAAATGTTTAAAACTAATATAACTATTTAATATTATTCATGCTGTCCGTCATCAAATACTTCGATGGTTACTTCTTTTTCAATTAAATCGGTAAATTTCCCTCTGTAACGTGTTGCTTTCACCAAATGATTGTCTATCCAATGGTAATTTCCGCCACGAGGTTTTCCAAAAAGGATTCCGTGGTATTTAAAACCGTGCTGTTTCAACCAACGTTCTGTATAATCTCTATGAGCTTCAGTTCTTGAAGTAAAAAAGAATATAATATGTCCTTCGTCATACCATTTATTTAAAGTCGCTAAAGCATCAGGATAAACTTCTGCCGTCAACATTCGTTCTGGTTCTTCATTTGGGATATCGTCACAAACGGTACCGTCAATATCAATTAAATAATTCTTTACTCCTTCTGGTAAAATCGGACTTAATTGTTGTCCGTTTTCAGTTACTGCTTGCAAGGTTTTGTCAATGTCTTCCGCTTTCATTTTTTTAAATTTTATAAGTTCACATTCATATATACATGTTCCCAAGCCTCACAATATGGGAAAATTTTATTTTACTAATTTTCGTCTTTCCAATTCAATCGATCCATTTGGTTGTATTGCCATGGAGCGCCGTTATTTTCAATATTAGTCATCATAGCATTTAACGATTGTGGTGCCGCGCTTTGTTCCATAACCAGATAACGGCGCATATCCATAATAATTGACAAAGGACTTATGTTTACAGGGCATTCTTCTACACAAGCATTACATGAAGTACATGCCCAAAGTTCTTCAGTAGAAATATAATCGTTCAATAAGGAAATATTATCAGGAACAAAAATACCTTTATTTTTATCGATATTTCTTCCAACTTCTTCTAGTCGATCTCGGGTGTCCATCATAATCTTACGCGGAGACAACTTCTTACCGGTTTGATTTGCAGGACAGGCAGAAGTACAACGTCCACATTCTGTACAAGTATAGGCATTTAGCAATTGAACCCAATTCAAATCCATAACATCGCTTGCACCAAATTTACTTGGAACTGCATTTTCATCAACCGGTTGTGCGGCAAAAGGATCTACATTAGGATCCATCATCAATTTAACCTCTCTGGTAACACTTTCTAGGTTATCAAATTGTCCTTTAGGATTCAAATCGGCATAATAAGTATTTGGGAATGCTAGCAGAATATGAAGGTGTTTTGAAAAATATAAATAGTTCAAAAAACATAAAATCCCGATGATATGCAACCACCAAAAAGTTCGTTCTAGCATCATTACTGCAGTTTCGTTCATTCCATTAAAAACAGGAGCAATAAAATGACTTATCGGAAAAGAACCTGCTTGTATATAGTGAGAAACTCCAGCTTGTTGCAACCAAAAATCTGAAGCGTTCATCAATAAAAATAATGACATTAAAACGACTTCAAAATACAAAATAATATTAGCATCTTTTTTGGGGCTTCCATTCAAATCGGAACTAATAAATCTTTTCAATCTGATAACATTCCTTCTTGTCCAAAAAATCACTACCGCTACCAAAACTAGAACCGCTAAAACCTCAAAAGAACCTATTAAAAAACTATAGAAATTCCCCATAAAAGCAAACACTCGATGGGTTCCAAATAGTCCGTCGATAATGATTTCTAAAAGCTCTAAATTTATAATTACAAATCCTACATAAACTATTACATGAAGGAACCCTGCTATGGGACGTTTCACCATTTTGGATTGTCCGAGAGCAATCATAGCCATATTCTTCCAACGAGAAGCTGCATTATCGTTACGGTTCACCTCCTTGCCTAGTTTGATATTTCGGATCAACTTTTTAACATTAACGGTAAAATATCCAAATCCAATAATTAAAAGTATCGCAAAGAAAATAGTGTCTAAAAATTTCATAACATTAGTTTTTACTTCTTAATAGAGTCGTTTAACGGTGCTTTATAAGGCTTGTTTTTCTTTCCAAAAACAGAAACATTTATATAACGGGTTGGATTTAATCGAACATCTTGCAAAAGCAATTCAAGCTCTTTGGTTGTTTTTTTAAGATTGTCATATAACGCTTCGTCTTTCATTAATTTACCCATAGTTCCTTTTCCAGATTGAATATCGGCTAATAATTTATCCGCATTAGCCAATGTTTTTTCAAGATTGCTAATTGTTTTATTGATGTTTATTTTAGCTAAAGAATCTGATAATTTTGAAAAATTTCCAGACGCTTTATCTAAATTGTTCATCACAACATTTATTTTAGTTTTATTTTCTCCTAAAATTGAATTTACTTGTGTTGAAGCTTCTTTAAATTGAGACAGCGTTTCATTAAGAGTAGCAATACTATTTCTAATATTTTCTTTTGATTTTGTGTCTAATATTTGATTCACATTAGTCAACATGATATTTCCATTATCTAATAATTTGGTTATTTTATCTTTTAATGGTTCAATTTGTTTGGCTAATTCATCGGTTAAACCAAGTTTACTCGAAGCTAGTAATGAATCGCCATCAACAGCATCTTCACCTGTTTTAGATGGAATTATGGCAATTTGCTTTCCTGCAATTAAAGTAGTGGCATAAATTTCAGCAATACTCGTTTTCTTAATCGGAAAATCAGATTTAATTTGCATTGCAACCTTAATTTTTGCGGTACTATTATCGATTGTAATTTTGCTTACTTTTCCAACTACCAATCCATTGATGGTCACAGGAGCTGATGCTGTTAATCCTTCTACATTTGGATATTCAACATACAACGTTTTATAATTAACAAATAAGTCTCTGCCTTTCAAAAAACTGTAACCCCAAATAAACAAAAGGATTGAAGCAATAACTAATATAGCAGTTTTAATTTCTCTTGATAATTTCAAAATAGTAATTTTTATTTTGTGCAAAAATAGTTTTTTATTTTTTAATGTCTTTTATATCGACACTTTTTCCATCTTTAAATGCAACGATATATGCCGAATCAAAACCTTTTGACTTTACTTCTTGTAATAATTTCTTTGCTTCCTCTTGACTTGATGTTTCTCCATAAAAATACTTGTATATTGAAGTATGCGTAGCCGTAACATTTTTTAACCCTTTAAAGTTACTTGGAATAAGTTCTAACTTGGTAGGGCTAGCAGAAATTTGAATTTTATAAACCAATCCTTTTGTAATTTTATCCGAAGATTTGGTACTAGTGCTTTTTTTAGAAATAGTGTCTTTTTTTGTTTCTTCAACTTTTTTGATCACTTTTTCTTCAACCCTTTGAGACGGCTTTTCTTGTTGTGCATCATTGGCATCACCATCAAAAAATTCTTTTTTATAGCTGATAATTGCCTTTGCAATAGCCTCCGCATTTTCTTGTTGTCCTTCTTCGGAATCTAATTTTTTTCCTTCAACTGGATTAGATATAAACCCATTTTCAATTAAAACCCTTGGCATGTATGCTTTGTGTAAAACCATATAAGGAGCTTGCTTAACGCCTCCTCCTCTACTTTTTTTGCCCAAATCTTGAACAAATCTATCTTGAATTTTTCCAGCAAGCGCAATACTATTAGCCATAAATTCCTCTTGTTCAATTGTCATTGCTAATAAAGATTCTGGTTTGTTTGGATCATAACCTTGGTATTTTTTCTTATAATCTTTTTCTAATGTAATAACAGAGTTTTCTCTTTTTGCAGCTTCAAGATTGGAGGCGTTTTTAGACATACCCATAACATAAGTTTCTGTTCCATCGGCAACGGTATTCTTATTGGCGTTACAATGAATCGAAACAAAAATATTGGCATCGGCACGATTTGCTATATTAGCTCGTTCTACTAAGTCAATAAAAACATCAGTTTTTCTTGTATATATCACTTCAATATTTGGGTACTTTTCTAATATTTTCCCAACCTTGAGCGTAATTCCTAAATTGATGTTTTTCTCAATATGTCCATTATAAACTGCACCAAAGTCATGATCTCCATGTCCTGCATCAAGAGTTACTTTAAATTTATTGGATTGTGACAAAGCTAAAGTTGACGTTAGAAAAATTCCTAATACTACACTATATTTGAGTTTATTTACAAATGTCATATTGATAAACGTTAATTTTAATTAAAACTAGGAGGTTATAAAATTATTATTTCTCTATTTTTGACGAAAAATAATATGTAATTTTGGTTGCTCAAAAATCAAACCATTTTTTACAAAAATAGCATTTAAACCTTTGCGCACAAACTTATTTTATATCGTTTTATTAGCATATTTTCTAACAATAGGAAGTTGTACTTTACTAGCGCAAGAAACTCCCCAAAAAACCAAGCCTTTTCCTGCTAAAAATCAATCTGTTAAATCTAATAAAGAGCCTGAAACCATAAAAAAAACAGAGGGTATTACAATTAAAAGTAACGATACAACAGCTACTAAAACGATAAAAGTAAAATCTGTGTTAGAAGGCAAGGTTAAATATAAAGCAAAGAAATATGCAAAATTTGATCAAAAAAAGAAAATAATTACCCTTTATGATGAAGCAGAATTAAATTATTTGGATTACGAACTAAAGTCAGGAATTATAGTTTTTGATTATCAAAAAAATGAGGTTTATGCTGGTAGATTAAAAGATTCCTCGGGTAATTATATTCAACATCCCGTTTTTAAACAAGGTAAAAGTATTATCGAACCCGATTCGATTAGGTTTAATTACAAAACAAAAAAAGCATTAGTTTGGAATTCTAGAACAACCCAAGAAGAGTTATTCATAAAAGCGAAAATTTCTAAAAAAGAAAACGACTCTGTTTATTGGATGAAAAGCGCTCGTTTGACAACTTCAAAAGACATCGACGACCCTGAATATTATTTTTTAGTTTCCAAAATGAAATTTGTTCCAGGTAAAAAAGTAGTTGTTGGTTTAACGAATTTATGGATAGAAAATGTTCCAACTCCAGTAGCATTACCTTTCGCTTTTTTTCCAATTACAGAAAATAGTCATTCAGGAATTATTCCTCCAAGTTATGGCCAAAGTGCCACAAGAGGTTATTCGCTGCAAAACGGTGGATACTACTTTGCTTTAAGCGAGAAATATGATTTGTTAGTATCTGGAGATTACTATACTAACGGTAGTTATGCTACAAGATTTCAATCGAGTTATGCTAATAAGTATAAATTTTCCGGAAATATCAATGTACGATTTGAAAATAATATCAATAGCGAAAGAGGTTATCCCGATTATTCAAGAAGTAAAATTTATAATATACAATGGTCACATACTAAAGACCCTAAATCAAATCCAAATTCAAGATTTTCAGCATCGGTCAATTTAGGAAGTAGTCAATATTTTCAACAATCTATTAATCTTGCTAATATTGGTTCAACATTAAACAATACCTTAAGCTCCTCAGTATCTTATTCAAAAACATTCAATTCTATTCCGCAAGTTAATTTATCAGTAGCCGCTACACACTCTCAAAACACTCAAACCAAGCAAATTAATATGACATTGCCAACGCTTCAAATGAGTGTTGATCGAATTTATCCATTTGTTTCGAAAGATGGAATAAAAAAGGGATTTATCAAAAATATTAACTTACAATACAACTTAAGAGGAGAGAATCAGATTCAAACAACCGATAGCCTATTCTTCAAAAAGCAAATGTTTGAAAATGCACGGGTTGGATTGCAACATACTATTCCGTTAAGTACAAGTTTTAAATTTTTTAAATATTTCAGTGGCTCATCCTCTGTAAGTTATAATGAAGTTTGGACGTTAAACACAATTAGAAAGGATTTTGTAACTACTTCTTTACCTCCTCTAACCCCAGTTGGATCAGTTGTAATATCAAATCTAAATGGATTTGATTCTTATAGAACCTATTCATTTTCCAACAGCGTTAGTACCACAATTTATGGTACTTTTAATTTTGGAAAAGACAATCAAATTCAAGCCATACGACATGTTATGCACCCTTCTATATCGCAAAGTTATACGCCTAGTTTTGCTAAATATTATGATACATACGCATTAGATGCTAGTGGTAAAAGAGCTGATTACACACGGTTTGAGTCGGGAATATTTGGAGCTCCTGGAAAAAATTACTCCAATAATATTGGATTTAGTTTGAATAATACTTTTGAAGCTAAAGTTAGAGATAGAGATTCTACTAAAACCGAACCAAAAAAAATAATGTTGCTTAACAATTTAAACTTTTCAACTAGCTATGATATTGCTGCAGATTCATTGCGCTGGGCTCCAATGAGAGTAAGCGGAGGAACAGCATTATTCAAAAAGAAAATGAATATAAATTTTGCTACAACTCTTGATCCGTATGCTTTAGGAAAAGATAATAGAACTCGAATTAACACTTTTAATATTGATAATGGAGGAAGTCTTTTTAGAATGACCAGTGCCAATATGACTGTTAATTATTCCGTTTCTAGCGCAAAAGATGATAAACAAAAGAAGAATGTACAAGGTTCTAGAAATGGTGGTCGAGATGATGACTTATTCGGTTCAAATACTGAAATAAATGACACATCGGAAGGAAAAAAAGACGACGATAAAGATCAATTTTCTGGATTTTACAATGCGAAAATACCTTGGGATTTAAACTTTGCTTATTCTATTACCTACTCTAACATCGCTAATGAACGAAAAGTTACGAGTAATTCAGTAATGATTTCTGCCAATACAGACTTGACTCCAAAATGGAAAATCGGAGTGTCTTCTGGTTATGATTTAGTTCGTAAAGGGGTTACTTTTACTCAAATTCGTTTAAACAGAGATTTGTTAAGTTGGAATATGAGTTTCAATTGGAATCCATTTGGACAAAATGCTTATTGGGGATTTTTCATCGGAATAAAAGCTGGAATTCTTAAAGATATTAAATGGGATAAACGAACACAACCTGATAGAACACTGCAATAATACAATCATGAAAAAAATTATTTACACAGACAAAGCTCCTGCACCAATCGGACCTTATAATCAAGCAATTTTAGTAGGAAATACACTGTATACTTCTGGCCAGATAGCACTTAATCCTACAACAATGGAATTGGTTCTTGACTCTATTGAAGTCGAAACAAAACAAGTCATGGAAAACATGAAAGAGGTTCTTATTGCTGCTGATATGACGTTTGAAAACGTAGTAAAAACAACCATATTCATCATGGATATGAATGATTTTTCAAAAATAAATGCTATTTATGGAAAATATTTTGATGAAAAAAGCGCTCCAGCAAGAGAAACTGTTCAAGTAGCTGGTTTACCAAAAGGCGTAAACGTCGAAATATCAATGATTGCGATAAAAAATTAAATTTATTAATGAGAAAAAGTTTACTGTTAACAGCATTTATTTCTTCTCCTTTGCTAGCAATATATGGGGTAACTCCTCTATTTTCATTATACATAATTAACTTCACTTATTTTATTTATACCGTAATTGCATTAACATTTATAATCCTTTTCTTTTGGCTGATTAATATCTTTTTAATTGACTTTTTTTCTAATAATAAGCAATGGAAAAGGTATCTTACTAGTTTCTCAATTATTCTCTTAATAAACTTATTTTTTCTTTACTATTTAAAA
>CAISUR010000221.1 GCA_903888655.1 uncultured Bacteroidota bacterium
AAGGAAGTGGAGTCGGTTCTTGTTTAGGTCCTTTAACTCTAAAAGCTTCCAGAGCATCCATGGTTACAATCCAAGGCGAAATAGAAGAGGCAAAGTTTTTAGCTAAAAAAGGTCCCAGCGGAACATATTCCCATTTTTGAATATCTCTTGCGCTCCAATCATTCAGCAATACCATACCAAATATGTAATCCTCAGCTTCATTTATAGGAATGTTTTCCCCTAGTATGTTGGCGTCAGTAGTTATAAAAGCTGTTTCTAATTCAAAATCTACTAATCTTGATGGGCCAAAAACAGGAGTGTTTTCGCCATTTGGAAGCGTTTGCCCCATGGGTCTATGCACAGGAATTCCAGATGGAATTATGGTTGAACTTCTTCCATGATATCCTACTGGGATATGCAGCCAGTTTGGTAATAATGCGTTAGCGGGATCACGAAACATTTTTCCCACATTGGTAGCATGTTCTTTACTTGAATAAAAATCAGTATAATCGCCAATTTGAACAGGTAGAAGCATTTCAATATCACTAATATTAAAAATTATGATGTCTCGATGGGCTTTATTGTCTCTCAATTTTGGATTATTTTCATCAAATAAATCTGCTAAACGATTTCTTACCAATCGCCATGTTTTTTTTCCATCCGAAATAAAGTCGTTCAGGGTATCTTGCATAAACATGTCATCAGTTAATTCTATTCCGTCAAAATATCCTAACTGTTGTAATGCTCCCATATCGATAGCACTATCGCCTATTCTAGTTCCGATTGTAATGACATCCTCTTTAGTTAAGAAAACCCCAAATGGAATATTTTGAATAGGGAAATCACTATTTTCTGGGACTGTTATCCATGATTTTCTGTTTGGGTAGTTTGCAGTATTTGGCATATTTGGGTTGTTGATTTATTGTTGAAAAAAATGTAATCAAATATATCATTTAGAATTTATTTGACAAACATATTTCGTAATTTTGAAAAGTTTTTAATAAAAAATCATAAAAAATGCAACGCGACGAACAAATTTTCGATTTAATTCTTGACGAACAAGACAGACAAATACATGGAATAGAGCTAATTGCCTCTGAAAACTTTGTGAGTGATCAGGTTATGGAAGCAGCGGGTTCATGTTTGACCAATAAATATGCGGAAGGTTATCCGGGAAAACGATATTATGGAGGTTGCGAAGTAGTTGATGTTGTGGAGCAGATTGCGATTGATAGAGCCAAGGCTTTATTTGGAGCTGAATATGTTAATGTGCAACCACATTCAGGTTCACAAGCAAATACGGCAGTTTTTGCAGCTTGTCTAAAACCGGGAGATAAAATTTTAGGATTTGATTTATCTCATGGAGGTCATTTAACACACGGTTCTCCAGTAAATTTTTCAGGGAAATTATATACACCAAGTTTCTACGGGGTTGAACCAGAAACTGGGCAGTTCGATTATGATAAAATTCAAGCAATTGCTACTAAAGAACAACCAAAGTTAATAATTGCAGGAGCATCAGCCTATTGTCGTGATATGGATTTTAAACGTTTTAGAGCGATAGCCGATAGTGTCGGAGCTTTATTATTAGCCGATATTTCACATCCTGCTGGTTTAATTGCTAAAGGTTTGATGAATGATCCAATTCCTCATTGTCACATTGTAACAACTACTACGCATAAAACTTTACGAGGACCAAGAGGAGGGATGATTATGATGGGAAAAGACTTTGAAAACCCGTGGGGATTAACAACTCCAAAAGGTGAAGTTAGGATGATGTCATCTTTGCTAGATTTAGCAGTTTTTCCCGGTAATCAAGGAGGTCCGTTAATGCACATTATTGCAGCAAAAGCAGTTGCATTTGGAGAATGTTTAACTGATGAATTCTTTAGATATGCTATGCAAGTTCAAAAAAATGCAAAAGCAATGGCAGAAGCATTTAATAAAAGAGGTTATCACTTAATCTCAGGTGGAACTGACAATCATATGATGTTGATTGATTTGAGAAACAAAAATATTACTGGTAAAGAGGCAGAAAATGCCCTTGTTAGAGCAGAAATAACTGTTAATAAAAACATGGTTCCATTTGATGATAAATCTCCTTTTATTACGTCAGGAATTCGAATTGGGACGCCAGCAATTACTACTCGTGGCTTGCTTGAAGAGGATATGGAAACAATTGTAGAATTTATTGATAGGGTTATTATGAATCACACAGATGAGTCTACAATTGACGATGTAGCAAGTCAAGTCAATGAAATGATGAGTGAAAGAGCTATGTTTGTGTTTTAATTATTTAGTCAAAACTTATGATTAGAAATAAAAACGTTTTTTTTTTTATTACTTTTGTCCACCTATTTAGTATTTGATAATATTTTTTTGGCATCACAGAAGTAAAGTTTTTTATTCTTCAAAGGTTAACCAAATAAATTTATAAATTTTTTGAATAGATTATCATTATTGCATTTTAAAAAGAATTAAATTAATAAAATTATAGTTTGTTTATTTTAACG
>CAISUR010000222.1 GCA_903888655.1 uncultured Bacteroidota bacterium
CTTACGCCACCTGTTTGTATTTTACCTGCGGTAATGTTGTATTCACGAAGGATTTTTGAGCCTTCTACAACGCCCCATCCGCAAGCCTTTAGCTTGGGATCAATTAGTTCTGCTCTTGTTTCTGCTTCGTTCATAATTCTCTTTTTTATATGCGGGGGGCGTTACCGCCTCGCTGGTGTATGCGAGGGGCGGTTACCGCCTCGCTATTATATTTCGCCCTTTCAGGGCTATTATGGAGAAGCCCTGAAAGGGTATAATACGCTAACATAGGGCATCGCCCTATGTAGTACACGTAAGCCCTGAAAGGGCGTAATATGTTATCATCGTGTGCTACACTAATCCCAAACATACTTTTCATCATATTCAACATTATACTTTTTAAGAAATGCACGATATTCATCTTGAAATGTTTTCTTGCTATGATGTTCGTGCTGGTTAGCTATATAGGCAATTACAATATCAACTTCTGATGGATTTACTGAAAAAGCTCCGTAACCATCCTGCCAATAGAAGTTTTCATAACCTGTTCCCTTTGTTTTTATCCATTTAGATGAATGTGATTTTAATTCTTCCATCAATTTCATTAATGCTATTTTTTTAGATAGCATACATAGGATATGAATATGGTCGGTGTAACCGCCAACTTTTATTACCTGACAGTCTAGTTTGTTGCAAATGCCACCGAGGTAGCTATGCAGTTCTGCTTCCACGGGTGGGTGTATCAGCGGCTCACGGTGTTTGGTACTGAATACGATATGGATATAATTTTTTACGAGTGACTGTCCCATAGTTTTATATTATGCCCTTTCAGGGCTGGTTATGAATGATGTCTTATCCGATGGGCTATGCCCCATTGTTAGCGTATATCGCTCCATCGGGGCTGTGTGTCATAACCCTGAAAGGGCGATATATGTTAGCGAGGCGGTAACGCCCCTCGCTATAATGGCAACGCCACGAAACCCCTAAGCCCTGAAAGGGTGATATATACTTTTGAGTTATCATACGGTTTGTTCTTTTTTAGATGGGCTGCACACATCGCTAGCAGATCCCGCACCTTCGTTAGCGTATATCGCCCCATCGGGGCTGTGTGTCATAGCTCTGAAAGGGCGACATATATTAGCGAGGCGGTAACGCCCCTCGCTATAGTGGCAACGCCACGAAACACCTAAGCCCTGAAAGGGCGATATATACTTCTGTGTTATCATACGGTTTGTTCTTTTTTAGATGGGCTGCACCCATCGTTAGTAAATAACGCCCCTTCGGGGCTTTTTAATTCCCCGCTAAATGCCTTTTGCAAAACGGATTTTTTGAGTTCTTCTAAATCATTTATTTTTTGCTGATAAATGGCTTCTAATTTTTGGGTTTCGGTTAAAAGTGCTTCCAAATTTTGAACAATTGTTTGTTGTTCTGTTAACGGTGAAAGATTGTAAATTTTAAAAGCCCTAATATCTTTCATATTGATATGCTCAACTGTCGCACCTGTTGAATGTGATAACAATTGCTCTTGCACATCCTTTGAAAGAATTAAATGGGCTAAGAATTTAGATATTAGTTTATTCTTTTTAGGTCTAATCAATACTGTTCTTTGACCTAAGCAAACTTTTACATTTTCCGGTATTACAGCAATGTTACCTGCTGGTGCTTCCCTTGCTAAAATCAAATCATCAGCTTGTGGAATTGCACGTCTTGTCCATTCATTATATGTCTTTTCTGAAACTCTGTTAACACCTTCTAAAATCAAAACACCTTTTCCAATATTAGGCGTCCGTATTGATGGATAGCCTGTTTCTTGTGTGGGTGCAGTTTTATGTTCACAATCAACAATAAGTTCGCAAAGGCTGTCTAAAGTTTCAAATTTTGAACCTTCCCCTTTATTCTCAAACACCCCTTGCAAATAACTTTCAAAAAGTTCTTTGGCGTTTTTGAGGTTTTGTTCGGCATTAGCTTTTGCTTTAGCAATGGCGGCAAAGGCTTCATCTAATATGGCTACGATACGTTGTTGCTCGGGAAGAGATTTTGGATAAGAAATTAAAACTGGTGAAAGTGTCTGCCTTGTAATTTGAGGTTGTGCTGCACCAGTTATGGTTTTTGAAATATCTATTCCACCAAGAAATAAATATTCAATAAATTTTAGGTTCAATGAATTATCTTTTGGTCTAACAACCATTGCATTTCCATTTATCCAAGATTTTGGCTCTGAAATATTGATTGAGCCACAAGTCGCACCTCTACAAGTTATTAGTAGTTGTGGTTCTTCGTGATTGTATTTATCGTATTTGCCAATAATTCCATTTGCCCCAAATACAGGATAATCGCCATCATCAACCATTTCTTTTGATGAAATAGTTTTAGGTTGATATAATTCACAAACATCTCCCAACTGTTTTATTTCCCAACCATGTTTCATATCAGTTCCAAAATTGAGTTTAAAATATCAGCACTTTCTTCGTCCAACGCTTTCATTTCTTCTAAAATATCTTGCGGTTGACGTAAAGCAACTTCTTCTTTTTTATTTGGGTTTTTGGCAGAAATATCAAAAGTCTTTTGGTCTATGTCTTTTGCATTAATGCTCCAAGAGTTTTCGCTTTCGGCTTTTGTTTTTTGTAGTTCAACAAATTCAGCCAAATCTTTTTCGTTCAATGGATTTCCCTTTCCTAAATTTCTATCTAAGTTCAGTTGATAAAACCAAACCTTTTTAGTAGAAGAACCTTTTTCAAAAAACAACACAACTGTTTTTACACCTGCACCGGTAAAAGTGCCGCCTGGCAAATCCAATACAGTATGTAGGTTGCAATTTTCAAGTATCAACTTCCGCAAACTCACAGAAGCATTGTCGGTATTACTTAAAAAAGTATTTTTAATTACTACACCTGCTTTGCCTCCTGCTTTCATAATTTTAATAAAGTGCTGCAAAAACAAACTGGCGGTTTCACCCGTTTTTATTGGGAAGTTTTGCTGCACTTCGGCTCTTTCTTTTCCACCAAATGGTGGGTTAGCCAACACAATATCATAACGGTCTTTTTCCTGTATGTCGGCAATGTTTTCAGCAAGTGTGTTGGTGTGCACAATGTTTGGTGCTTCTACTCCGTGCAATATCATATTCATTGTGCCAATAATGTAAGCCAATGATTTTTTCTCTTTGCCGTAAAAGGTTTTTTTCTGTAAGGTGGTTACATCGGCAGTCGTCAGTTTTTTGCTGTGCTTTAAATATTCAAACGCTTCCACCAAAAAACCTGCACTACCTACTGCACCATCATAAATCTTTTGTCCAATTTCGGGGGCAACAATTTTTACAATGGTTTTTATCAAAGGTCGTGGTGTATAATATTCTCCACCGTTACGCCCTGCGTTACCCATATTTTTAATCTTGTCCTCATACAAATGGCTCATTTCGTGCTTTTCAGCGTGGGTTCTAAAACGCAATTCGTCAATGCGGTTTATTACTTCTCTTAAATTGTATCCGCTTTGTATGCGGTTTTTCAGTTCGCTGAAAATCTCACCAATTTTATATTCAATGGTGTCGGCACTTTCCGCATCTGCCTTAAATTTTTTGAGGTAAGGAAATAATTTAAGGTCAACAAAATCCTTTAGGTCGTCACCTGTCAACGCTTTATGGTGGTCAAGTTTGCCGTCTTTGTCCTTGGGTGTTGCCCAAACTGTCCATTGAAATTCAGGGTTAATAATATTTGTGTAAGCCTTGCCGCTTAGTTCGGCTGCTGTGGCTTTGTCTTTCTCCAAGTCGTCCAAATATTTGAGGAACAAAACCCAAGAAGTCTGCTCTACATAATCCAGTTCACTGCCACAACCTGCGTCCTTGTGCAGTATGTCGTCTATATTTTTAAAGGTCTGTTCAAACATATTTTATTTTCTATTTTCGGTCGTAAAGGTAAATTTTTAAACCCTGTTATTGTCAAAAGTTGCTCTCATTTTGGCGCAAGATTTCCGTAGGATGTCTTGTGTCTACTAGTCAAACCAGTTTGTAACTGGCACTCGCTCAAATAAAGTTTACAGAAAGGAGGGCTATTACAAGCCAGTTTTCAACGTACACTCCTTATCCTACACCAAAGATGGGCAATTATTTGGCATAACAATAAAAGGGTGCATAAAAGTTTTTCGCTTTATAAATTAGATGGCAGATGTAGAGACGCATATCAATGCGTCTTGAAAGCGAAAAACTTTTATGCGCCCCAATAATAACTTGATTATTCAATTTGTACAATTTTTACAAGAAAATTCAATTATATCAAGACTTTTAAAAATTCAAAGCCATCTGTTTAAAATAAACCAGCGAATTGCAAAATTTTCATCGGATTCTTCAAAAAAAAACTAACTTTCTCAAATTTTTCATGAAAATGTCAAATTTTTGAGTCAAATGCACATTTTTCAAAAAAATCTGACATTTTTGAAATGAATTTGACATTTTCAGAGAGAATTTGACATTTTTGAAATGAATTTTACATTTTTCAAAAAAATCTGACATTTTTGAAATGAATTTGACATTTTTGAAATGAATCTGACATTTTTGAAATGAATTTGACGTTTTTCAAAAAAATTTGACGTTTTCAGAAAAAATCTGACGTTTTTGAAAGGAATCTGACGTTTTTGAAAGGAATTTGACATTTTCAGAAAAAATTTGAGGTTTTTGTCTCAAAAATGTTCATTTTAGTTTAAAAATGCGCAATTCAGTTCAAAAATGTACAATTCAGTTTAAAAATGCGCATTTCACCTCAAAAATCTCCTTTTCAAATCTCCACGTTAATTTTAGTTTTTAATTTGAACAATCCTGAATATTGACTAACAAAGCAGCATAAACTTGTGGTCTTTCCCAAAAATAAACTTGTTTGAGGGCATTGCTGCTAAGTCTGCCTTTTTATTTAAAGGGCGTTTACCTGCTTTTTAAGGTGTCGCAGGTTATGGACATTAATTAGACTGCCAAACCATGTACGCCATCGTGTCGCTTTAACCCCTAATCCCTTATAATCAATTGCACTTGAAATTAATTATTCTATCAATTTTAAGCCTATAACTCCTATATAATTATCTTGATATGTTTAGTATTCCATTAATTAAAACAGTATTGATAGAAATAAGCATACACACATTAATCATAACCTATTTTCCACAAAAAAAACTTTTTACCAAGAAAATGATTGCTCATTAAATTTCTCTCCTATACCTTTGCCTATGGCAATAATAAAATCTGCTCCTGACAGCAAATCCCCTAACTCCCGTCTCTTTGGTGTTGGCCTCACCTTCGATGATGTCCTCTTGATGCCTTCGTATAGCGAAGTACTTCCCCGCGATGTAAACATACAATCGCACCTTACCAACGAAATAGTAGTGAATGTGCCGATGTTGTCCGCTGCAATGGACACAGTTACAGAGGCTAATTTGGCAATTGCATTGGCAAGGGAAGGTGGCATTGGCATACTGCACAAAAACATGACCATCGAAAAGCAAGCCGAGCAAGTACGCAAGGTGAAACGTAGCGAAAGCGGAATGATAATAGACCCTATTACCCTGCAAGCAGAAGCAACAGTGGGCGATGCGTTGAGGATAATGAGGGAGAGCAAAATAGGGGGGATACCTATTGTGGATGCTGGTAATTATTTGGTAGGGATACTTACTAACCGTGATTTGCGCTTTGAAATAGCCAATAAAAACAAGAAGATTAGCGAAGTAATGACTTCCACTAACCTGATAACTGCACCCGAAGGCACGGATTTAAAGAAAGCAGAGAAGATTTTACAACAATATAAAATTGAAAAACTACCAGTTGTAAGCACTCAGGGGCATTTAATTGGATTAATTACTTACAGGGATATACTTCAATTGAACAATAACCCAAATGCAGTAAAGGATGGTTTTGGTAGATTGCTGATTGGTGCAGCATTGGGAATTACAAGGGATATGCTCGATAGGGCTTCTGCTTTGCAACATGTAGGTGTGGATGTGGTAACACTTGATAGTGCACATGGTCATAGTAAAGGTGTGATTGATGCACTAAAAACGTTGCGCAAAAACTTTAAAGGGCTACAAATAATAGCTGGTAATGTTGGTACTGGCGAAGGTGCAAAAGCATTGGCAGCAGCAGGTGCCGATGCTGTTAAAGTTGGTATAGGACCAGGTTCTATTTGCACAACCCGTATTGTTGCCGGGGCAGGTGTGCCACAATTGACTGCTATTATGGAAGCGGCAAATGCATTGAAATCTAAAGGGATTCCAGTGATAGCAGATGGCGGTATTCGTTATACAGGAGATATGGTGAAAGCATTGGCAGCTGGTGCAAACGTTGTAATGATGGGTAGTGTGTTTGCAGGTGTAGAAGAAA
>CAISUR010000223.1 GCA_903888655.1 uncultured Bacteroidota bacterium
ATCATAAGTACCATCCCATCCAGCACCAGAGGGTCTTATCTTTTTAATTAATTTACCATAACGGTCATAGATGTAAATTAAGGAAATACTTTGACCTCTCAAATCTTTGATATTCCAAGTATCATTATTGCCATCACCATTTGGGGTGAAAAAGTGCGGATAATCTAATACCACTGCATCGGTAATAGTGGTTCCACAACCATTTTTATCTCGAACTGCTATGGTATGAAAACCACCTTCGACATTATTAAAAATTGGACTTTCTTGAAAACCACCATTGTCTATTTCATATTCATAATCACCACCAGTTCCTGTGGCTGTAACGGTTACAGTTTGTAATCCATTAAATTCCCCATCGACCACATAAGTTACAATGGCTGGCTCCGAAGGACTAACTGTTACGGGTACAGGTGCAGATGCACAACCTGTAGTATTACTTGTAGCAATTACAGTGTAAATACCAGGTAAAATAGCTTGGTAATTCGCACCACTTCCAACCAAATGCCCTTGCTGATTATACCATTTAATAGAATAATTTGCGGTAGAAAGACCACTATAAATCATATACGGATTAATGACCACACCCGTCTTGCTGTTGATACAGATTATTCCGTCTTTTGGATTTGGTTGCGGTAATTTGTTAACAATCAATTGAATTGTTTTGATATCATAACAATTTGGCGCAAGTGCATTATTAACTCTTACATAAACCGTTGCTTGGTTTGAACTTGTAACCGCATTGATTCCAGCGGTGGCATCAGCAAAACTTAGATAATAGCTTACAGAAAATTCTGGAGTTGTTTGCGAACCTAAAACATAACTATTTAAAGGAGATAGATTGAAATTGAAAATTCCATCGTTAGTACCATCAGTATCACAAGTCGTTCTATTGCCAATTGGAATAGTATTAGCTATAGGTTGAGGAATGATTGTTACGGTAAAGCTACTTTCGTCACTACAATTTGGCACATAGCCAGAATGTGCAAAAATGTAAATAGTTTTGCTGGTTGTAATACTTGTTCCTGCTGCAATTGTTCCTCCAGTTCCATTAGAACCATTGTAATAATTTCCATGAACTAATGTTGGAAGTATATAACTACTGCATGTTGTTACATTAGGCAGATTATCTACATTAAAAATGGTAATGGTAAAACTTTTTTCATTAGAACAATTTCTGTTTGAAATCGATTCGGCATATACATAGATAGTTTGATCACTTGTAATTACATCGCCAGCGTTCAATTTAGTACCACCTTTATTAGTTTCAGTGTAATAGTCTCCTAAAGCTAACACTGGAAGCGTATAAGAATTACAAGCATGAACATTTGGTATTGGATTTATTACAGGTGTTGATGTTATAGTTATTGTAAAGTTGCTTTCGTCAGTACAATTAATTCTTCCACCCGATTCTATAAATATATAAAGAGTTTGACTCGTGGTTATTACTGTACCAGCGGGAATTTCAACACCACTACCATATTCTCCGCCAGTTTGAGTATAATATTTGTTGTTTAAAGGCAACGGAGTAAGTGTGTAGCTATCACATGAAGTCACATTTTGAGCATGATAAGCATCGATTTCATGAACATTAACCTGAAAGCTTGTCTCTGAAGTACATCCAGAAACATTCGCAAATATATAAACTAATTGAGATGAATTAAGAATTGTTCCACCAGGCATCATTGTTCCAGAACCAGCTGGTCCAGTATAATAATTACCTTGAATCAAATTTGTAAGCGTATACGAATGACATGCGTCAATTGTTCCTCGTGAATCAATTACAGGTTTTGGATTAATGGTAATGGTGAAATTCACCTCGTTGGTGCATCCATTACTATTATTAATATAAATATATAAAGTTGTTGAATTATAAATTATATCACCAGCTTGATACATTGTTCCTGTACCTCCAGTCCCAGAATAATAATTTCCAGAATTCAAAGCTGGTAGTGTATAACTTTCACAGGCAACAACAGGAGGTGTAGCAGCAATAGCGGGTTGAATACTTATAGTTACTGTGAAATTATAATTTGTAGTACAGTTTGTTTGTGATTGGGTAGCGGCATAAACATAAATGGTTTGCGTAGTATTAATTGTTGTGCCAGCAGGTATTAATGTTCCAGTCGCATTTGGACCAGTGTAATAATTACCTACGGTTAAAGCTGGTAGCGTATATTGTACGCATTCTGTAACGGAAGTTGGAAAATTTACGCCAATTACTACTTCAAAACTTGAATCACTAATACAGCCTCCAGGATTTACTCCGTGAATATAAATTGTTTGAGAACTCGTTATAACCGTTCCAACAGGAATTTGATTTCCGCTGCCATTTGGGGCATCATAATAATTTCCGAAAGATAAGGGTTGCAATACAAACGAGGAACAATCAAAAGCATTATTCAACGTAGGGACTATTTGTGCAGGAATAATAATATAATTTGTGGGAGCATCAATGATACAGTAAGGAGGGGTTGGGAGTACATAATAATAGTAGATAACTTGAGTACTATTAATTATAGTTCCTGCAGGAATTGTAATTCCTCCGCCATTTGGTTGAGTATGATATTCTCCGTTTGGTAATGGAGGTAGCTGAAAACTTCCACAATGTGTGTAGGAATTTGGAACAGAATTGCTTGGTTCAATAATAGTAACCGTAAAACTACTCTCATTAGAACAGAATGGAGCGGTAGTACTTATATTATAAATGAAAATAGTTTGAGTTGTACTAATAACATCCCCAGCAAACATAGGAGTTCCTGTTCCTCCCGATTGTGTAAAATAGTTTCCATTTGTTAACGGAGGTAAAATATAATTTGTACAAGTTGTCAAACTTTGTATAGTGTCTACAAGCGGAATAGGGGCCACTACTAAATTTACAGAATTAATACTGAAGCAGGTGGAATCATTAATTAATTGAACTCTAATGTAAATAGTTTCATTAATTGATATCGATCTATTGGATACAGGATTTATTCCGGCATTAGCATCAGTCAGTGTTTTATAATAAGTAACTTTATAAATAGAGTTTGATTGACCATTTAAAACATTAGCATTTAATGTTGATAAGTTAAAATTAGCTTTTCCATTAGCATCAGCGCATTTAATAAAGTCATCTGGATGATTTGCTACAGGAGAGGGAGCAGATAATAATTGAAATGATTTAACGCTGTAACAACCCGTATTATTATTTTTTATTCGGACAAATATTGTTGTATTTAAAGGGCTCGAATACATCAATGGAAGTGCATTGATGTTAGCATTTGCATCAGCACTGCTAGCATGATATGAAACGGTAGTTGTATTAGGTGTTAATCCAACATTAACAATTGAAGTGTTGTAATCTAAATTAAAGATGTAAGTAGTTTGACCAGTGTCACATACATATATATTCTTTGGATATTGTGTAGTAAATAATGGATAATATTCTATTAAAACACTATTTGTAATTGATTGACAAACTAAAGCGCTATTAGTGTATGTTAATTCATAAGTTCCTGCTTGACTCACAGACAGTGATGGACCATTTTGACCGGATAGTACAATGCCATCTTTTTTCCAAACAAATGTATACAATGCAGGATCAAGCCCTGAGTCAATTAAATGTGTTTGACCATTACAAATGGCGGTATTATTAGCCACTGTTAAATCATTGCCTAAAACGTTTTGACCAATATTGAAACTATCAGATGATAAAAATATAGCTGAATCTGATTTATAATCTCCTCGATCAGCAATTACCAATTTAATTTTATAGGGTCTATTCGGAATTAAAACTGAAGAAGCATTCATTAATTTGGTCTGTCCGTTAAAATTTGTAGCCGAACTTGCTGCATAAGTTCCTCCATTGAAAGAACCAAAATATTGCGAATTTGACGATGGACAAATTGAATTATATAAAAAATCTCTTATCGTAACTACAGATATTGGACTATTAGTGCCAGGAACAACGGCTAAATTTGTCGTTACACCAGTTGTCATATCAGTTAATAAAAAAGCAAAAGCATCAGAAAATTGACACTGAAAATTTCCATATTCTTCAGAAGCAAACAAAAAATTAAAATCAAAATGGGATGAAATTGGAACGAATTGAAATTCTAAAACAGAGGCATTAGTAGACGCCATCGATATCCCAGATGCTGCTAATGTGGCTTCTAAATCTGAATCTCCTAACCAAGAACTTGATCCAGATGACAACATGCTAGTATTGGGTCCTGTTGCATCAAGAACGTTACCTGTACTCAATATAACACCACTTTTCATTGGAAAATTTGGATTGGTATTTTCAAAATATCCAATTCCATTCACTGATCCAAAGTTAGTTCCAGTTCTCCAACTAATGTTTGTAGCATTGACGCATGAAGAATTAATTAATACATTATTAACTAATTGAGGCACTGTGTAGGTATTTGTGTCAACTGATATCGCTTGCGAAAAAGCTGAAAAGCTGAATAATACAACTAAAAAGAGTAATAATTTTTTCATAGGGCATTCTTTTAGTGTATCAAATGTAATACATTAAATCGCTAATAAACAAATAAAATCGATAAAATGCATTTTAATTCATTTTTAATATATAAAAATCTTACATTAATTGCTTTTGTGAATTTGATTAATTAAATTGTGATTATACTGACTTATTTGATTCACTTTTTTTAGATTAAAATATATCTTTGCAGTCTCAATTAAATCAATAAAAATGTCACTACAAGAAATTTTAAAACCTTCGATTCAAAGAGCTATTCAAACAATTTTCGAGATTCCAATCGAAAAAATTGAATTTCAAGCGACAAGGAAAGATTTTGAAGGTGATATTACTATGGTTATTTTTCCCTTATTGAAAATAATTAAAGGAAATCCAGTTGAAATCGGAACCAAAATTGGAACCTATTTAGTTGAAAATGTCACTGAAGTTGAAAAATTTAATGTAGTGGCGGGTTTCTTAAATATTGTGATTTCAGATGATTTTTACATCAAATTCTTCAACGGAATTCAATCGAACGATCAATTAGGATTTGTTGCCGCTGCTGCAAATGAAAAAGCGGTGATGGTAGAATATTCGTCGCCAAACACCAACAAGCCATTACATCTTGGTCACGTTCGTAACAATCTTTTAGGATATTCGGTTGCCGAAATCATCAAAGCATCAGGTAAAAAAGTATACAAAACCCAAATCATCAACGATCGCGGAATACATATTTGTAAATCGATGTTGGCTTGGCAGAAATATGGAAATGATGAAACTCCAGAAAGTTCGGGTTTAAAAGGAGATAAATTGGTTGGGAAGTATTATGTTGAATTTGATAAAGAATATAAATCTCAAATCAATGATCTAATCGCTCAAGGGTTTACAGAAGAAGATGCTAAAAAACAAGCTCCAATTATTCATGAAGCCCAACAAATGCTTTTAGATTGGGAAGCAGGAAAACCAGAAGTCATCACACTTTGGAAAACAATGAACCAATGGGTGTATGATGGTTTTGCGCAGACTTATAAGAATTTAGGGGTGAATTTCGATTCGTATTATTATGAGTCTAATACCTATTTATTGGGAAAACAAGTCGTGCAATTCGGATTGGAAAAAGGTATTTTCGAAAAAGATCCTGATGGTTCGGTTTGGATTGATTTAACACCAGATGGTTTGGATCGAAAAATCGTACTTCGCTCAGACGGAACCGCCGTTTATATGACGCAAGATATTGGTACCGCTATTCAACGTGTGAAAGATTTTCCAGATGTTGGCGGAATGGTATACACCGTTGGAAACGAACAAGATTATCATTTTAAAGTCTTGTTTTTAATTTTGAAAAAGTTAGGTTTTGAATGGGCTGAAAATTTATATCATTTGTCTTATGGAATGGTAGAATTGCCTTCGGGTAAAATGAAATCCCGAGAAGGAACGGTAGTGGATGCCGATGATTTAATGGAAGAAATGACCTCCACTGCAAAAGCTATTTCTGAAGAATTAGGAAAATTAGATGGCTATTCCGATGATGAAAAAGCCGAATTATACAAAACCATCGGATTGGGCGCTTTAAAATATTATATGCTTAAAGTAGATCCCAAAAAGTCAATGATGTTCAATCCAGAAGAATCAGTCGATTTTGCCGGAAATACAGGACCTTTCATTCAATATACGTATGCACGTATTCAGTCAATTTTGCGAAAAGCCAATTTTGATTTTATCACGCCGAGCCTAATCGAGTTGCTCCATCCAAAAGAAAAAGAATTAATCAAGCAAATTGAATTATATCCGGAAGTTATTCAAGATGCGGCTAAAAATCATAGTCCGGCATTGGTAGCTAATTACACTTATGATTTAGTCAAAGAATTCAATTCGTTTTATCAAAATGTGTCCATTCTTGGTGAAGAAGATTTTAATAAAAAAGTATTCAGAGTACAACTTTCGAAAAAGGTTGCCGATACCATAAAATCTGCTTTTCAACTATTAGGAATTGAAGTTCCTGAAAGAATGTAATTTTAAACAAACCTTTGTGGCTTTGTGTCTTTGTGGCTCAAAACCTTTATATTATATTTGCATCACAAAAAAATAGAATGCTATGTTCAATAATTTAAGCGAAAAATTAGATAAAGCCTTTCATATCCTAAAAGGACACGGAAAAATCACCGAAGTTAACGTTGCAGAAACACTAAAAGAAGTGCGTCGCGCCTTACTTGATGCCGATGTGAACTTTAAAATTGCCAAAGATTTTACAACTTCTGTAAAAGAAAAAGCAATGGGACAAAACGTATTAACTACTCTTGAACCTGGACAATTGCTGGTTAAATTGGTGAAAGATGAATTGACCGAATTGATGGGTGGCGATGCTACTGGAATCAATCTTTCGGGTAATCCAACTGTGATTTTAATGTCGGGTTTACAAGGTTCTGGTAAAACTACTTTCTCTGGAAAATTAGCCAATTATCTTAAAACCAAAAAGAATAAAAAACCACTTTTAGTAGCCTGTGATATTTATCGTCCAGCTGCCATTAATCAGTTGCATGTAGTGGGTGATCAAATTGGTGTTGAGGTTTATTCAGAACCAGAAAATAAGAATCCAGTCGATATTTCACTTAAAGCCATTTCTTATGCAAAAGCAAATGGTTTCAACGTAGTAATTGTCGACACTGCTGGTCGTTTGGCTGTAGATGAAGAAATGATGACCGAAATCGCCAATGTGCATCAAGCTATTAAACCTCAAGAAACTTTATTTGTGGTAGATGCCATGACGGGTCAGGATGCTGTTAATACTGCTAAAGCATTCAACGATCGATTAAATTTTGACGGAGTTATCTTGACTAAATTAGATGGTGATACTCGTGGTGGAGCCGCTATAACGATTAAATCAGTAGTAAACAAGCCTATTAAATTTGTAGGAACTGGTGAAAAGATGGACGCCATTGATGTGTTCTACCCTTCTCGTATGGCCGACCGAATTTTAGGTATGGGTGACGTAGTTTCGCTTGTGGAAAGAGCTCAAGAGCAGTACGACGAAGAAGAAGCGAGAAAACTTCAGAAAAAAATTGCCAAAAACGAATTTGGTTTCGATGATTTCTTAGCTCAAATTCAGCAAATCAAAAAGATGGGTAGCATGAAAGATTTAGTTGGAATGATACCTGGAGCTGGAAAAGCATTAAAAGATGTTGAAATTGAAGACGACGCTTTCAAACATATTGAGGCGATCATCCATTCGATGACACCCATTGAAAGAAGTAAACCTTCGATTATCGATTTGAAAAGAAAAAACAGAATTGCTAAAGGTTCGGGTCGAAAAATAGAAGAAGTAAATCAACTGATGAAACAATTCGAACAAATGAGTAAGATGATGAAGATGATGCAAGGTCCAGGCGGTAAGAATATGATGCGGATGATGGGCGGCATGACTGGCATGAAATAGTATTTAAAGACGCGATTTATTGCGTCTTTTTTTATATAATCTATTCTTGTTTTATACTTTTGAAAAATAACAACACAACACAAAATAACTACAACATGCAAATTTTAGATGGAAAAAAAGTATCCGAAGATATCAAAAATGAAATCGCAGCCGAAGTTCAAAAAATGAAAGACAACGGCGAAAAAGTGCCTCATTTGGCAGCTATTATTGTAGGAAATGATGGTGCCAGTTTAACCTATGTGGGCAGCAAAGTAAAAGCTTGCGAACGTGTTGGTTTTGAATCGACTTTAGTGAAAATGCCCAGTACTACTTCAGAAACAGAATTGCTTAAAAAAATTAAAGAACTAAATCAAAACGATGCTATTGATGGGTTTATTGTTCAGCTACCTTTGCCCAAACAAATAGATACCCAACAAATCATTAATGCCATTGATCCAAGTAAAGATGTAGACGGTTTTCATCCCGAGAATTTTGGTAAGATGGCGCTAGATATGAGTACATTTATTCCGGCTACACCTTTCGGAATTTTAGAATTATTGGAACGATATAATGTGCAAACTAATGGAAAACATACTGTTGTTATTGGTAGAAGTCACATTGTAGGACGACCAATGAGTATATTAATGGGAAGAAATCATTTTCCTGGAAATTCAACAGTTACACTAACGCATAGTCATACGAAAAACATTAGTCAAATCACTACTCAAGCAGATATTATCATTACGGCACTTGGTGTTCCTAATTATTTAAAAGCTGAAATGGTAAAAGATGATGTTGTAGTAATTGATGTAGGAATTACTCGAGTGGTTGATGAGACTTCTGAAAAAGGATATAAAATAGTAGGTGACGTTGATTTTGAAAATGTTTCCAAAAAAGCTTCTTTCATAACTCCTGTTCCGGGAGGTGTAGGACCAATGACCATTGCGATGTTGTTAAAAAACACCCTTTTGGCGAGAGAACAAAAAAGGTTAAAAAAATAAGATGGAACTTTCTATTGCTTCAAACGAACAATTATCAATTATCAGAGATTTGGCTTATCAAATTTGGCCAGATACTTATGGTGCGACGCATACAAACGAAGAGTTGAATTATATGCTCAACAAGTTTTATTCAATAGAATCATTGGAAAATCAGCGGAGTAATGGACACATTTTTATTTTAGTGTCAGACAACGAAATGAATCTTGGTTTCGCATCTTATGAAGTTAACTCGGAAAATAGTTCTAAAACAAAAATTCATAAGTTGTATGTTTTACCTCACATTCAAGGAAAAGGAATTGGAAAAACACTAGTTGATTATATTAAAAAGGAGGCGTTAAGTCATCATGATATAGCATTATTTCTTAATGTTAACAAACTCAACAAAGCCCAACAGTTTTATCATCATTATGGATTTTCAATTACTAAGGATATTATCATTAATATTGGCAATGGTTTTGTAATGGACGATTATGTTATGGAATTGAATCTATAAAATAAATTTTTAACGGTTTCTATAATTTCGATTTGTTGGATTAGAAATTTTTGGTATTACTTTTGGGAAACTAGCTTCTTCTGTTTTACTAGAAGGTTCTATTAATTGATTGAGTTCTTTAATTTCATCTTCCGTCAAATTACGATAGCGTCCAACTGGAATGTCTAAAGTTATATTTATAATTCGGGTTCTTTTAAGAGCAGTAACTTCATAATCTAAAAATTCGCACATTCTTCGAATTTGTCGATTCAATCCTTGTGTAAGAACAATTCTAAAGACATATTTACTAATTTGTTCTACTTTGCATTTTCGTGTAACAGTCTCCAAAATAGGAATTCCGTTTGCCATTCGTTCAATGAATCTATCGGTAATTGGACGGTTTACAGTGACAATATATTCTTTCTCATGATTATTTCTAGCTCGAAGAATTTTGTTTACAATATCACCATCATTAGTCATAAAAATTAATCCTTCACTGGCTTTATCGAGTCTTCCTATTGGGAAAATTCGCTCTGGATAATTGATGTAATCAACAATATTATCTCTAACCTCAAGGTTTGTAGTACATTCAATTCCAACAGGCTTATTAAAAGCAAGGTATATTCTTTTTTCTCTTTTTTCTCGAATTAATTTTCCGTTAACTCGTACTTCATCATCAGGACCTATTTTTGTGCCCATTTCGGGAATAATTCCATTAATGGTAACCAATCCTTGTTCAATGAGTTTATCTGCTTCACGGCGTGAGCAAAACCCAGTTTCCGATAAAAATTTGTTAATACGAGTAAGGTTTTCTTCCATAGTGCAAAGATAAGAAAATAGATTCCAGATTTTTAAATGTAGCTTTTAGACGCAATTATTTTTCTAAAAAGTCACTAATAGTTTGATATAAATTGGTGTCGTGCAAGCTATGACCAAGTGCTTTAGTTTCAATAAATCTTGCTGTTTTCCAGGATTGTGCTATTTTTTTTCCTTCTTCAAATCTCACTACACTATCATCAATATCATGAGCAATGATTCCAGGTAATTTGTTTTCTTTTAAGAAATTAGCTGCCGAAAAATCCTCAATTACGATATTGAATCTACTTTTTATATACAACAAAAATTGTTGTTGTATTTTTGAATTCAAACCTAAGATTTTGAAATAATTTTCTAGTATTATTTTAAAATCAGAAGGTGCACCGAGTAATATGATTTTCTCAAAATTATGTTTGTAATGACTTTGAAAATATGCTATTGCATTTCCTCCAATAGAATGTCCAATTACTATTTGAGGATTGAATTTGATCACCACTTGATTCATAAATTCTGCATACAAAGGAACATTAAATTCTTTACCACTACTTAATCCGTGTGCTGGCGCATCGATAGCAATAATGGTTTTTCCAGTTTTTTTTAGGTAAGGTAATAACTTTTTCCAACGAGAGGCATTGCTTTCCCAGCCATGAATTAAAAGAATTGTTTCCTCATTTCCTTTCCAAGTATAGGTTTGAATTTGATGTTCTTTAAAGGAATAAGCTTGATTATAGGCTTTTTGTAACGTTTTTGGAATTTTATCGACTTTAATTTTTCCTTTTCTGGGCTCGCTAAAAAATTTGTAGGCAATTCCAAATGATTTATTAG
>CAISUR010000224.1 GCA_903888655.1 uncultured Bacteroidota bacterium
CCCTAATCATAATTTTTTAATAAATCTATAAATAAAACGGCTAATATACCATAATTTCAATTTTATTTTTGCAAAAAAGTTACCATTTAAAGACAAGTAAAAACACCTAGCTTGCTCTCTTATTGGTTTATTTGAGTAGATATAATCTAATTGATCATTATTCAATCGGCTCCTTACAATTTGCAATGCTTCTTTTTTATATTGATAATCAACATTATCATACATACCAAACAATAAATTAAGTTGTTGTCTTAAAAATTCATCTTTATATGTATTATATAATTTTGAATTTAACAAATACTCTTTTACAATATCAGTCACATAAGCCAAATGGAACAATTTAGTGTCTTTTTTTGAAGTAGTAGCCTCAGGCTGTTGTCTGTAGTAACTTAATCTTTCAGGTAGTATTGAAATTTTATCCAACTCAATAATTAAGTGCCAATGTACAGGTATATCCTGTCTTGTATATCCGTCTGGGAAATGAATCCCTATTGACCTTACTTTTTCAACTTTTAATAATTTAACCCAAGTAAAAGCGGGCCTCTGCAATAAAGCAATTTTATCCAAACTCGATATATCGTTTAGCAGCGAATATTCTTTTTGTTTTTTTTCAATTTCTTCTGCTTTGTAAAAAGTTACATAATCCCAAAGAACCATATCACTATTTTCTTCTTCTGCTTTTTGAATTACTTTTTCAAAAAGAGTACAATCATAGATGTCATCGCCATCAAAAAAAGCAACATATTTTCCTTTTGCTAATGCCAAAGATTCATTTCTAGCAACTGCCAATCCTTGATTAATTGATTTAGATATCACTCTAACTCTTGAATCTTTTTCTTCAAATTCCTTGAGGATTTTGACTGTGTTATCTTTTGAGCCATCATCAATACAAATCAACTCAAAATCACGGAATGATTGATTAAGTATACTTTCTATACTCTCTCTAACAAAATCTTGAACATTATAAGTGGCAACAGTAATTGATAGTAACATTAATCAATAAAATTATTTTTTATTCCTTTTTTAAAATACTTACTAAATTTGATCAATTCCCGGAATTTAAAACGCGTTAAAAAATAAATTACATATAAATAATAAACCACATTAGTCGATTTTTCGGAAGCGTAATTTTTTTGATTATAGCCAAGATTACGATAATATATGTGAGAAAAGTGTGCTGGTTTTACAATAACTTTTGCATTATTAAAAAAGGGGAAAACTTGTTCAAATGTACCTTTCATCAATGGATGCAAGTGAATAGCTTTCGTTATGGTTGCTATTTTAAATCCATTTTTTCTAACTCTATTGGTATATTCTGTCTCATCGCCCCATATAAACATTTCTCTTTTAATAAAGCCAATTTTATCAATAAGATTTCTAGAGATTAAAGTTCCGTTAAAAGGATTCATTACGTTAAAAATAACTTTTTGTTTTTGAACCTCTTCAACTGATGAAAAACTACCTAATGAAAATGCTAATTGATCTTTATTATCTATATTAGTTACTAAAGCATTGGAGTATTCCAATCCAAAATCATGCGCCCCTTCAATCAATTTAGACAACTGTTCTTTATCGGTAAGACCATCATCATCCATCATCCA
>CAISUR010000225.1 GCA_903888655.1 uncultured Bacteroidota bacterium
ACCTAATAATCTTTTTAATTTTAGCAATGTCGGATTTCAAACCTATTATAATTCGCAAGAAGAAATAGATTTAATCGATAAATTGTTTTTTGACGCTTATCGATTAGGTGAAGTTTGCAATAATATTGCCATAGCAGAGCCTGTTTTTCGGGACGCCGATTTGGTAAGTTTGGATATGAATTCCGTAAAATCATCAGATTCTGGAAATCTTAAAAATTTTCAACCCAATGGTTTTAATGGTAAAGAAATTTGTGCGTTGGCAAGATATTCCGGAATAAGCGATAAAGTTACTTTATTTGGTATTTTTAATCATAATAATTCTATACAAGAGACGGTTTTGATAGCGCAAATACTCTGGTACTTTATTGAAGGAGTTCACTATCGCTCTAATGAGTACCCTTTTGGAAGTAAGGAAAATTATATAAAATACACGGTTCCTTTTGAGGATGAAGATATCGTGTTTTTTAAAAGTGATAAAACAGAACGCTGGTGGATTGAAATTCCTTTTTTTTCAAGCATGAACAATAAATTAAAAAAGAATACGTTGTTACCATGTACGCATGAGGATTATTTGGCTGCATGTAATCAGGAATTCCCTGAACGCTGGTGGAAAGCTCAAAGAAAAAGTATCATTTAATTTTTTTTGACTACAATAAAATATTGGTCATCAATTTATTTATTTTTGTAAGAATAAGTACAAAAAATTAAATATTTAGCTTGATTTATCGATATAAATTTTCGCTTTATCGATAATTTAATTTTTGTTTTCCAAATTTATTTCTATTTTTGGTCAATAATTAAAAAATTTAAGAGATAAATAATTGTTTTTTTCAAAAATAATAGATAGGTTTACGCCCTTAAAAATTGAATACATAATAAACCCAAACTTATATGAAGAAGTTCATTGCATTTGCATCTGTTTTAACTCTATTAGTGAGCTGTGGAAAGTCTAATGACAAAGGCGAATTGGTTGGAGTAAAAGGAAAAAAATGGCATCCAGAAAAACCGTTCGGGATGACTTTAGTACCTGGTGGTGCTTTTATCATGGGTAAATCAGATGATGATTTAGCTAATGTTCAGGATGCACCTACAAAAACAGTAACTGTTAGATCATTCTATATGGATGAAACAGAAATTACTAATAGTGAATACCGTCAATTCGTTGAATGGGTTAAAGATTCTATTATTAGAGTTCGTTTGGCTATACTTGCCGATGAAACAGGAACTAAGCCAGGCGGTGGTAAAGGTGGTAAAGGCGGTGGAAGTATTGGTGATTTTGCTTTCAATGACCAAGATCCTGCAAAAATGACGCCTTATCAAAAATACATGTATGAAAATTATTACAGTGTTGGAACCGCAGATGATCCTTATGCAGGTAGAAGATTGAATAGAAAAGTGAAATTGATTACAGATACCAATAAATATCCTGACGAATATTATACAGAGGTTATGGATACCATGTATCTTCCGGTAGCAGAATCGTTCAATGGTTTGAGAACAATTGATGTTAACAAATTACAGTTTCACTACTCTTGGATGGATATTCAAGCAGCTGCCAAGGCTAAAGTAGGTAAAAGAAGTAAGTTTATCAAAACTGAAAATACTAAAGTGTATCCCGATACAACGGTTTGGATTAAGGATTTTGCTTATTCTTACAATGAGCCTATGCACAATGATTATTTTTGGCACCAAGCTTATGGAGATTACCCTGTTGTAGGTGTGAATTGGAAACAAGCAAAAGCGTTTTGTGCTTGGAGAACTTTGAATAAAAACATTTACGTAAAAAAGAAAAAAGGAAGAGATTTGATTAATTCTTTCCGTTTGCCAACAGAGGCTGAGTGGGAGTATGCTGCTCGCGGAGGTTTACAGTCTGGTAATTATCCATGGGGAGGTCCTTATACAAAAAATGATAGAGGATGTTTTATGGCTAATTTTAAGCCAAGTAGAGGAGATTATGCAGCCGATCAAGCATTATATACTGTAGAAGCTAAATCATATCAGCCAAATGGATATAATTTGTACAATATGTCAGGAAATGTTTCTGAATGGACTGATTCTGCATATGACGCTTCTTCATACGAATATGTTTCTACTATGAATCCTAATGTTCCAGATACTTCAAACAAACGTAAAGTAGTAAGAGGCGGATCATGGAAAGACGTTTCTTATTTCTTACAAGTGGGAACTAGAGATTTTGAATATCAAGATACTGCAAGAAGTTACATTGGCTTCAGAACAGTGCAAGATTATATGGGAACACAAACCACCGGAAAGAAATCTGGAAAACTGTAATAGCGTATATTAACTAACTTAATTATATTAAACTTAACTAACTAAATTTTTTTTATTATGGCATTAATTCCTAAAAGAGTAATGAATTTCACCTATGGTATGGGTGCGGCAGTTGTAATCGTTGGAGCATTATTTAAAATCCAACACTGGCCTGGAGCAAGTGCACTACTTATTACTGGATTATTAACAGAGGCATTTATCTTTGCATTATCTGCATTTGAAGCACCAGACGTAGAATTAGATTGGTCTTTGGTTTATCCTGAATTAGCAGGTGGACAGGCTAAAGAAAAAGCAAAAAAAGAAGATCCGAAAGATGCTCAAGGAATGCTTTCTCAAAAATTAGATAATATGTTGAAAGAAGCTAAAATTGACGGTGAGTTGATGGCTAGTTTAGGAAATAGCATCAAGAATTTTGAAGGTGCTGCTAAATCTATCTCTCCAACAGTTGATGCTATGGCTGGACAAAAGAAATATGCTGAAGAAATGAGTAAAGCGGCTGCACAAATGGAAGCATTAAATGGTTTATACCAATCTCAATTACAAAGCGCTGAAAGAAATGCACAAATAAATAATGAAGTTGCTGAAAACAACT
>CAISUR010000226.1 GCA_903888655.1 uncultured Bacteroidota bacterium
AGTGTTTTAAATAATTGGTTTAAGTGTAATATTAGTTACGAAATCAATCGATTGATGTTGCAACAGAATGATGATTGACGGAATGATCACTGATTTTAAAATTTAAATTTTGAAGTTATGGCTAGACAGAAAGGCATAATTAAACTGAAAGGTACTATCGGAGATATTACTTTTTACAAAACGCAAGATGGTCACTTGGCGAGAGAAAAAGGCGGAATTGACGCTAGTAGAATCAAAAATGACCCTGCGTTTCAAAGAACTCGTGAGAATGGTTCCGAGTTTGGAAGAGCTGGTAAAGCTGGAAAGGTTTTGAGAACGGCATTGAGAGCTTTGCTTTTGAATTCTGCAGATGGTAGAATGGTAAGCCGTTTGACACAAACTATGGTTAAAGTGATTCAAGCTGACTTGGTTAGCGAAAGAGGATTGCGAAATGTAATTGATGGTGAAGTTGACTTATTAGTTGGCTTTGAATTCAATACTCGTGGTAAATTGGGAACAAGTTTGTATGCTCCTTTTGTTGGAACTATTGACAGAGTAGCTGGAGAAATTACAGTTGATTTGGCATCATTTGTTCCAGTGAATATGATTGCCGCGCCTGGTGGAACGACTCATTTTAAAATTATTTCGGCTGGTGCTGAAATTGATTTTGAAGCAGAAACTTTTATCGAAACTCATTCTGAAACTGCAATTTTACCTTGGGATGCTGCTGCTACGGCACCAATCAACCAAGTCAATGCAGTTACTCCAGCGAGTACAAAACCATTGTTTTTGGCTTTAGGTATTGAGTTTTACCAAGAAGTAAATGGACAAATGTATCCTTTGAAAAATGGTGCATTTAATCCATTAGCGGTTGTGAAAGTGGATGGTGGTGTGTAATGGTTTTATTGCTTACTAGAACTTATTTCCCTTACGGAACCAATGGAAAACTCGAATGTGAGGGCAAACTCATCTGTAATACAATTGAATTGCCTTGGAAGAATAACGAAACGAGAGTTTCCTGCATTCCGGAAGGGAAATATTTTATTAAAAAACGATACAGCCAAAAATTTCAATGGCATTTGGAAATTGAAAACGTTCAAAACAGAAGTTTAATTCTGTTTCATCCAGCGAATAATGCTTTGCAAGAATTGAATGGTTGTATTGCTCCAGTAACTAAGCTTTCTGGACCAGGTTTAGGCTTAATGTCGCGAAAGGCATTTATTACTCTAAAAAGGTTGGTTTATAAAGTTTTAGATACTAATGAAAGTGTTGAATTGATTGTGAAATCTTAAATAGGTATTTTTATGAATATACTTGAAAGAGCGAAAGCTCCAACTCCGAAGTTTTTTAAGATTTTGAGAAGTATTGGATTGGCATTATTGGGTATTAGTGGTTCAATAGTGGCTGCTCCTGTTGTTTTTCCCGCAGCAGTAGTTACTGCAGCAGGTTATGTAGCTGTTGCAGGTGGTGTAATTTCAGCAATTAGCCAAATAACTGTTGATGATGAGATCCTGAAACAAGTTCAGGATGACAAATTGGAAAACCTCAACAAAGCGCGTGATGGAAACTAATATTTCTTTAAAAGCTGGCACAGCATCAGGAACAGTATTGAGTATTTTACCCAATATTCTTTCTGAAGATATTGTAAAAACAATTATCTTAGCAGCGCTGGGAGCTACTGTTAGTTTTACGGTTTCGCTCTTATTAAAATGGTTGACAAAATCTAAAAATAAATAGTACTGAAAAAAGTACAGCATAAATCCAGTTTTCGTGTGGTAACCTTTACTGGATTAACTTAAGAAGCCTAGTCGTTAGACCAGGCTTTTTTCATTTATTACAATAGCGGTATAAAATTACTCTCCGCATATCGTTTATGAGATTGATATTCTCGTGAAATTGCTTTTCCCTTTGCTCCAGAAGCTTTAGTGCTGCAATATGCTTAACATGTTGCTCGTGTTCTTCCATCATGACTTTTGCTTTTGGGAAAAACTCTTTTTTGAAGTCTGGAAGGCGTATAAATGGAATTACCGAACCACAAAGGAATTGATGCCAGAATTTTGTTTTCCATAAACTATAAGCAATGAAAAATAAGCTTTCGCAATCCTCCTCGTTTTGAAAAAGGACAACAAAACTGGTTGTAAATGGCTCTTTTTGGGGCTTTCCGCTGTTCATTCCTTTGTTAAGTATAAATAAATGGGGTTTTGTGTAAATCGTTCCTACTCGGTGGGTTTTAATGATAAAATTCAACATAACATTTGGCTTTAAAAATGGGTTAGATTTTCAATTTTCCTCAGAGTTTCTGGTGAAATGCAATAGTGCCTCGTTTACTCACGAATTCAGTTTGTTTTTTTTGTGTTCGTGAATTCCGTTTCGCTCCATTTCGCTCGACCTATAAAATTTTTTTCGCTAAATATTATTTAAAATCGGAAGCGAAGAATATTCATTTCAAAAGAAAAAAGGAAAAAAAGAAAGCCATTACTTCAAGTGGAGGGTTTCAAAAAAGCAAGTTTTTTTGAAAAAATACTACCCGATACATCATCGGAAATGAGGGCGTAAAATCAAAAATGAGGCTGGTTGCGAAACGGTATGGGTGGAGATTTTTTCAAAAACCCGTAGGGCTTGAACTTGCTTTTTTGTAAACCTGGAACTTACTTTTGCTCTCTTTTTTTTATTTTTTATTTTGAATATTCAATCTAATTTTTATTATTTTTTTAAGGTGATTGAGAATAGCCATTTCAATAAAATCGGAATTGTATTTTTTAGTTGGCTATTTCCAATCCAAATGTTGTTGTTTAATCGGATGAAATCTGAAGGAATGAGTGTTGAAATGGAAGATAAAGGTTCTTGGAAGTGTATCAATTTTTTATAGATGGATGATTGAGTGTGATGAAAAAGAAAGTGTGCTTTATCCATCTGAAAAATTGATACTCTTCATTCTACTATTTGATTTTTGAGGATGCCTAAACGTAATTATGAATGGAGAATTATGAATTATTAATTTGGTTGTTCTGAAAATGGGAGGCATCTTCAAAAAACAATGCAAACACTTGCCTAGTGCGTCGGCAGAAGCTCTGAGCAAGGGTATCATTTTTTATTTGCTTATTGGGATTTTCTGATTGCTTTTATGGATAGCTGATGCCACAAATAGTGTTCATTTTACAGTTTTTAGTGTTCAGCATAAACTTGTTTAGTAACGGTATGGCATCAGCTATCGTGAAAGCAATGACTTCTTAGGGTTCTGGCAAATAAAAAATGATACTCTTGCTGGCTCTTTTGGTTTTGTGGGTTCTAAAAATGGCTTTAACCTTAGTCAAAACACTAAATATTTAAGCCATTTTTAGAACTTACAAAAGCAATGAAAACTCTACCGATTTAAGCAGTTAGTTGCTAAAAACAGTTACCGTAAACGTTCTTAAAAGCAAGTATGAGCGTAAAGTTTCCTATGGAATACAGGACGTTGTTGAAGACAGTGGCGAAGGGTGGTGTTTTTTGTAGCTGGGTGATGCGATGGGAGCTGCAAAAAATGTTGCCCTAGAGCCACTGGCAAGCGCGTTGGGTGTGGCGGCTTTTTTACATAATGTTATTATAGTGCATCCGTGATTTTCATTAGGAGTAGGGTAGTTCTTTATGCACTATAATGCCACATTATGTAAAAAAGCTTTGGAGAAAAAATTACCGGCGCAAGTCACGCAGTGAACGTGTTATTGCAACAATAACTGTGACGGTAATTTTTTTAGGAGCGTTGGGAAGGAGTGGCATGTGAAAATCATAAGGAATGATTTCTTTTTTTAATTAAAGTGTAAGTGAAATTCAAATACAAGTTCTTTTCCTCTAATAAATCAATATTACTTTTAGGTAGTCTTGAGATATGCATATAGCCTAACTCAAACTTTACTGAGGCAGTAGGTTTGAATGCTATGTTGGCTATTAATCTGTTCTGGTCAAATAGATGTTGAGCATCCGTTCCTTTGGCATTTATGAATATTTCATCGCCAATACCCAGATTGTATTTTGGATTAAAATCATATCGAAACCCTATACGATGCCTTAATCGAATAACATTTTCAACTGCTCCTTCAAATACTCGGTATTCTAAAGCTGTTCGATTTAATATCAATAAATTCGCTGTCACTTTGTGTTGTACTTCGATGGCCGCTGAAAATCTATATTCATTGGAAGGGCTAGCTGCTTCGTCTGTTTGTTTTTGAATAATTTTGTAGTTTGAAAAATAAGCAAAAGGAGATATTGAAAATGTGACCTCTTCACTTTGTTTGTAATAACACCAAGTTCTAAACGAATATAAAAGACTTTTATCAAATGGGTTTTCATTTTCAAAACCATTTTGACGACGGAGTTGCCCTTCTAAATCAACTTTAAATTTAGTTGTTAAGGGTATACTTAAAGTTGTTCTAAACCAACTATTACTATGTTCTTGGGCTTTTGCCTTTAAACCAGTTATAACGATAAGTACAATAATCAGGATATTTCTTTTCAATTTCTTCAGTCTTTAACGCGCAGTTTTTTCAAAATATCTTCCATTAAACACCATTTGGTAAAAGAAGATTGTAAAAGATTAACTCCTACAAAGGCGGTAAACCAAAGCCAATTTTGATTGACATAAATAGCCAAAGCAAGGCTGATTAGGATGAATGTTCCGGCGATGGCCCGGATTAGTCGGTTGATCATATTTTAGGTTTTTAGATTATTAGATTTTTCGATATTGAGAACTGCTATATGAATGTGTGATAGTGACTCTTGAACACTATTGAATTCTGAGATTAAATTAAAAAGGTGGTCAACGTTTTCTTTTTTAACGAAAGCATAAAAAAGTATGGATTCCGTTTCATTTACTTCGGAAGCGAACCAATTTTCGGGA
Source organism: uncultured Bacteroidota bacterium (assembly GCA_903888655.1). GTDB lineage: Bacteria > Bacteroidota > Bacteroidia > Flavobacteriales > Flavobacteriaceae > Flavobacterium. Next base: position 4,856 of record CAISUR010000226.1, read on the forward strand.
GTTGCCGTATCTGAAAAATCCATAAAACCAGTTACTTCCCTGAAGGAATAGGTTTTGACATCTGCTTTTTTCAACATGGCTTTTATATCCTTCTGAAAAGCTATACTAGAGGTGATAATTACTAATTTCATTTTTTTACTTTTTAAAGAATTATTGTTCCCATTTTTTTCTTTCGGTTACATAATAGATGATTGGCACCACCAACAAGGTAAGTATGGTAGATACAATAGCTCCAAATACTAACGATATTGCCAATCCTTGAAATATTGGATCAAACAGTATAATTGAAGCACCAATTACAACGGCTCCAGTGGTTAATAATATTGGTGTAGTTCTCACGGCTCCGGCTTCTATAATGGCTTGTTTTAATGGGATTCCTTCTTGTAATCTAATCTCAATAAAGTCGATTAATAGTACAGAGTTCCTCACCATAACTCCTGCTAAGGCTATCATTCCTATAAATGAAGTAGCGGTAAAAAATGCTCCCAATAACCAGTGTCCCAATACAATTCCGATTAATGAAAGTGGAATTGCCATCATCATTACCATAGGGGTTTTAAAGTTTTGGAACCAGCCTACAATCAACATATAGATAATCACAATAACCACCATAAAAGCTACTCCTAAATCACGGAACACTTCTAAGGTTATTTGCCATTCTCCATCCCATTTGACTGTGAAATCACTTTCGTCTGAGGGTTGTTCCATATAAAGCTCATTTACTTTATAGCCTTTTGGTAATTTTATTTTTTGCAGCTTTTCATTCATGCCTAAAATAGCATACACAGGGCTTTCCAATGCACCAGCCATATCAGCCGTTACATAGACTACTCGTTTTTGGTCTTTTCTGTAAATCGTTTTTTGCAAAGTATCTTGAACTACTTTCACTAAATCACTCACAGGAATCACATTGCCGCGACTGCCTTTTATTTTTAGGTTTTCGATGTCTTGTAAGCTGGTTTTGTCTTTATCATCAAGCGAAAGCACAATACCAACATTGTCGTTCGAGTTTTCGTCATAGAGATTGGAAACTGGAAATTCTTTTAGTAAATACGTGAGGTTTCCAATTACTTGTTGTGGGGCAATGCCGTTTAACATTGCTTTTTCTTTGTCTACAACCAAACGGTATTCGGTTTGGTTGTCCTCTGTCATCCAATCTACATCAACAATATCTGAAGTTGTTGCTAATATGTTTTTTACCTGATTGGCTACTTTGATTTGGTCTTTATAATTTGGGCCATAAATCTCCGCTACCAAAGTTGACAATACTGGTGGTCCTGGTGGGACTTCAATAATTTTTACGTTAGCTCCATATTTTTTGGCAATCTTTTGGATTTCGGGACGCACTTCTTTGGCAATGCCGTGACTTTGCATATCTCGATCTTCTTTGTGTAATAAATTCACTTGAATATCTGCCATGTTACTACCACCACGCAAATCGTAATGACGTACCAATCCGTTAAAAGTAATCGGCGCTGATGTTCCTATATAGTTTTGGTAATTGACTACTTCGGGCACGGTAGAAAGGTATTGCGCTATTTCTTGTGTAACGGCGGCGGTTCTTTCTAACGTAGTTCCTTCGGGCATGTCAATCACCACTTGAAATTCATTTTTGTTATCAAAAGGCAACATTTTTACCACTACCGATTTGGTGAAGAACATCGTTATAGAGCCCAACAATAGTAAGACGGTAATCCCCACTAAAAGGCGACGTTTTTTACTGCTTTCCAATAAAGGTCTTTCGAGTTTGTTGTAAATTTTATAAATGAAAGACGTTTCTAAACCATGTTCGGCTTTGTGCTGTTGCTCATCCTTTTCTTGTAATAAATGATAGCCTAAATAAGGCGTAACCGTTAATGCTACAAACAACGAAAGTAACATCGCAATGGAAGCTCCAATCGGCATCGGACTCATATAAGGCCCCATCATTCCCGAAACAAAGGCCATTGGTAATATCGCTGCTATAACAGTGAAAGTTGCCAATATGGTTGGATTCCCTACTTCGTTAATGGCATAGATGGCCGCTTGTTTGAACGGTAGTCGCTTCATTTTGAAATGACGGTGCATGTTTTCAGCAATAATAATACTGTCATCGACCACAATTCCCACTACGAAAACTAGGGCGAAAAGGGTTATTCTGTTTAGTGTATAGCCTAATAAATAATAGGCAAACAAAGTCAGGGCAAAAGTCAATGGCACAGAAAAGAATACTACTAATCCACCACGCCAGCCCATTGCCAAAATCACTAAAAGTGTTACGGCAATAATGGCAATACCTAGGTGAAGTAATAATTCACCCACTTTATCAGAAGCGGTTTCTCCGTAATTTCGGGTTACTTCTACATGAACATCGTTAGTGATTATAGTTTTCTTTAATTGGTTGACACGATCTAAAATCTTTTCAGAAATCTTCATGGCATCAGCTCCTTTTACTTTTCCGATGGAAATGGTTACCGCAGGATATTCTGATTTAGCCGTTTTGAATTTTTCATTGGCTTTGCCATAGCCGAAAGACACATAACTACTTGGTGTGGAAGGACCATCTTCTACTTTGGCTACTTGTTTTAGGTACACCGGTAAATTAGCATTAACACCTATCACTAAGTTTTCTACATCTTCCGAAGATTTTAAAAACTGTCCGGTAGTAACTAGATATTCTTCATCGTTATTGACAAAACTACCCGATTGTGAACTACCGTTATTGGCTTGAATCATTTGCATAATGCCCAAAGCATCGACACCGTTTTCAGCCATTTTGTCTTTGTCGAGCACCACTTTTACTTCACGGTTTCTACCACCAATTTCACGAGTGATGGCTACGTTTTTTACTTTTTCTACTTCGGAAGTTACTTCTTCAGCAATTTGGCGTAACTCAAAATCATTCAATTTATCACTCCATAATGTCAAACCTAACATCGGAACGTCATCAATAGAACGTGTTTTCACAATAGGTTTGTAAACGCCTTGGGGAAACATGTTTTCGTGTTTGGCGAGCTCGTCGTATAATTTCACATAAGAACGCTCTACATCTTGTCCAACATAAAATTGCACAATCAACATTGCCTGACCATTCATTGCCATACTGTGCACATGTTCTACGCCTTTGATGTTGGAGAGTATTTTTTCTAAGGGTTTGACCACTCGACTTTCTACTTCTGTTGGGTTGGCTCCGGGATAGCCTACCATTACATCTGCCATAGGCACGTTGATTTGCGGTTCTTCTTCACG
>CAISUR010000227.1 GCA_903888655.1 uncultured Bacteroidota bacterium
AATACGAGATATTTATTAAAAAGTTTTTAATTTAAAAAAGTCACTTTGTAAGGTCTTAGCCAATTTTTTAAACCTCTAAAAGTAATTATTAAAAAATCATTCATAGACAAAAATTTAGAATATTTCAAAATGTAAAAAAAATACATTTTACTATTTTTTACATCACCTATATTCAGTAATTGAAGTAATCGGTCTCTTTGTCCAAGCAAGAGTTCTTTTCTAAAATTTGGCAAATTTTCAATTAATATTTCACATGTATTAATACACTTTAGTAATTGCTGCTTTTGACTCTTTTGAGAAAATACTCCTCCAGAATGGGTTCTATATACCGCAGTTATATCTTCCATAAACCAAATTCTACCATACTGAGAATTAAGTATATGTAAACACCAATCACCAATTGGTACTTTATGTAACCATTCAGGATATAATTTAATATTATTTCGATAAACGGTTGTAAGTGTTGTTATACAATTGCCTTTAAGAAATTGATTTCCATAAATTTCATGAGATTTTACAGATTTGTCAAATATTACATTATTAAAATCAATTTGAAAACTGTTTTGTTCATATATCATATATGCATTAGTAGAACAAATAGAAAAATCAGGGTTTGCTTCTAAAAAATCAACTTGTTTTTGCAACTTATAAGTGTCTGTCCAGTAATCATCCCCCTCACAATTAGCTATATAGGTTCCTTTGCATTTATCCAACACAAATAATGCATTTGGCATCATTCCTATATTCTTCTCATGCTTAAAGTATTTAATTCGATACCCTTTAGGATGACTATCGATATACTTTTTAACAACTACGTAAGTATTATCAGGAGAATTATCATTTGCAATTATTAACTCATACTCAAAGCTTGTTTCTTGCATTAAAACGCCTTCGATTGCTTCGGCTATAAATTTTTCATGATTATAAGTAATCATACAAACAGAAACCAAAACCCCCATATTATTACTCATTAAATATCACTTTTGCGGGATTACCAAATACAGTTGTTCCGGCTTTTACATTTTTTATTACAATGCTGCCTGCACCAACAACAGCCCCTTTGCCTACTTTTAGGCCTGGAAGAATAGTAGCCCTTGTATGTAAAGTTACTTCCTCCTCCAATGTTGCATATCCACCCATAAATGAATAAGAATTAATATGACACCAAGAACCAATTTTCACATCATGCCCCAAACCTGAATATGCTTGGATTGTTACAAAATCTCCAAGGATAGCTTCATTACTAATGCTGGCAAATGGGCAAATAATTATTCCTATTCCAATTTTACTAAAACTATTTATAATAGCCGTGGGGTGTATTATATTTATAAACTCGCCGCCTTTATCAAGAATTAATTGTATGTACTTTCTTTTAAATAGAACATCACCCAAAGCACATATAAATACATCTCCAGTTTCAATTTCATAGTCTTCCACCGAGCTAATAATGGGTACTTGATACCCCATTCCATCCAAGGCATTACTTTTATCATCCAAAAATCCTTTTATTGTCCAGTCTTTTTTATATTCGGCACATTGTGTAGCCCAGTTATAAACTTCTCTACCGTATCCTCGTGCACCAATAATGATAAGATTATTCATTAATTACTTTCTATTTAATTGTAAGAACGCATCCTGCCCAAGAGTACCCCACACCAAAGCCTGCCAATAATACAATGCTGCCTTTTGCAAGTTTACCCTGCTTATTTGCCTCATATAAAGCAATTGGAATTGTAGAGGAAACCGTGTTTCCACAATTTGCCATAGAAATAAAAAAACGTTCTTCTGCTATCCCAATTTTTTTCCTAAGGTGATTAAGCATGTACTGATTGGCTTGGTGAAATACAAACAGACCTATATCATCAACAACTAATTTGGCTTTCTGTAATACTGCATTAACTAAATTTGGAA
>CAISUR010000228.1 GCA_903888655.1 uncultured Bacteroidota bacterium
CTAAAACAAAAGAAAGAAAATACAGAATTAGATTTACAAAAATTACAATTAAATTATCTCGAAGCTCAAAAACAAGTTTTAATAAAACAACTGCAACCTCACTTTTTATTCAACACATTAAGTACTTTAAAATCACTGATTAAACAAAGTCCAAGTGAAGCAGAAGATTATTCAGTTAAATTATCTGATTTCTTGAGATATTCTATAAAATCATATTCTTATGATATTGTAAGTTTAGAAGAAGAGCTCAAGTTTACTAATGATTATATCGAACTTCAAAAAGTGCGATTTCAAAATGCTTTTTCAGTTGCTATTGCTATTTCAAAAAATATGCTTTACAGTAAAATTCCAGTATATGCATTACAATCCTTGGTTGAAAACGCAATAAAACATAACGCTTTTACTGAAAAAAACCCTTTACATATAAAAATAGAATGTTCTGAATTACTTTTAAAAGTATCAAATAACAAACTCAAAAAAAGAGTTCAAGAAAATACGGGGACTGGATTAATTAATTTAAACAAACGTTATCAAATGATTACCGGAAAAGTAATTGAAATTGAAGATACTAAAAATGAATTCTGTGTAAGTCTAAATTTAATTACAAATGAAAATAGTAGTAATTGAAGATGAATTATTGACGGCAAAAGATTTAGCAACAACCATTCAAGAAATTGAACCTGAATTTGAAATTGTTAAAATCCTTACTTCTGTTGAAGAAGCAATTCATTTTTTGAATAGCAATAACCAAATAGATCTTATTTTTTCCGACATTCAATTGGGTGATGGATTGAGTTTTGAAATTTTTGAGAAAACTCAAAATAAAATTCCTGTAATATTCTGTACCGCTTATGATGAATATGCTCTTGAAGCCTTTAATACCTTTGGAATTTACTATTTTTTAAAACCTTTTACCAAAGAAACGGTAAAAACAGCACTATCAAAATACCATTTATTAAAAGAAAAATTGCAACTTTCTACCGATGAGTTTTCTAATGTTATTAAAGAAATCAAAAACAAACTTTACCCCAGTATTACCTCCTCTTTAATAATTTATGAAGGTGATAAAATTATTCCCATAAATAGTAATCAAATTGCCTTTTTTTATATTGAAAACAAATTTACGTATGCTCAAACCTTTGATAATAAGAGGCATATTATCTCCCAGAACATGGATTATTTAGAACGCAATTTAAGTCCGCAGTTCTTTAGAGCCAATCGCCAATACTTGCTAAACAGAAATGCAGTTAAAGATGCTTCTCAATTCTTCAATCGTAAAATTGTGGTTAATCTCTGTGTTGAAAACCACGAAAAAATAATCATTGGCAAGCTTAAAATAACTTCTTTTTTAGATTGGTTAACTCATTATTAAAAGTTGCGTCCAGTTCAATCTTCATTTTGTCCACTTCGGTATCTTTTTTAAACTTTCAATTTATTTTTTTTACAATATTTGTATTGTGAGAAATGATTTTAAGTGTTCTTTAAGTTGAATAAAAATATAAAAAACATGTTATAATTAAATTTGAACAAGATTTTAATTTAATTGACATCTAAAAACATAAAAACCTTTAATTATGAAAATAATTGCATCCTCAATACTAGTATTATTTTTATGTTCATCAACTATGTTTTCTCAAACTAAAAATGATGAAACTATAGAAAACGTTAGAGCTTTAATTAGTAAAAAGCAATATCTTAATGCTGAAAGTTTACTTTCAAATTATTATTCAACTCATTCAGATGATTTACAAACAAATTGGTTGTACGCTCAAGTTTTGCATTGGACTAATAAAAATGATTTATCAGAAGAAAAGTTTCAAAAAGCAATTGCAATAGCGCCTAAAAATAACGCTATTCAATTGGATTATGCACGTATGCTTTATGAAAGTAGCCGTTTTAAAAAAGTTCAACCGTTGCTAAATAATCTAAAAGAAATTGACGATACTAAAGCAGAGGCTTTACTAATGCAAGCCAATATTTATTTTTGGAATGGTCATGTGAACCAAGCAAAAGCGACTATTAATGAAATACAAAAATTATATCCAGATACAAAAATTACAAATGAATTGTCTAAAAGTATCAATGATGCGACTGCTCCTTATTTAAAAACAGAATTTGAATATCAATCAGATAATCAACCTTTAAAGTTTTTTGCAGAAAAAGTAGAACTTGGTCAATATCATTCATGGATGTTGAGTCCAAAATTGGAGATTTCAAACTATAATTTCACACCCTCTGAACAAGCATTGACAGCAAACATCAGTAATAAATTTTATTTTTATCCAATTGATTTATCAGCAACAGTAGCTATAGGGGTTTATAAAAATTTCTCCGAAAAAACCGATTGGATTGGTGGTATTGATTTTAATAAAAAAATTATTAAAAATACCACCTTTAAATTTGGTTACAACAAGAAACCCTATTTAGGAACTTTAGTAAGTACAACTTATAATCTAACACAAAACAATGTCTTTGGAGAATTAGAGTATGAAAACAACAAATTATTTTCAGTTCATGCAGGTTACAATAATCAATTCTTTAGTGATAAAAACACAGTTCAATCTTTTAGTTCTTGGTTAGTCTCTAAACCTTATAAATTTTCAGATTTAAAAATTCAATTGGGTTATGGTTTCAGTTATTCTGATGCTAAAACCAATTTATATACCGTTAAACAAACATTGAATGAAGTTATAGCCAATTTCAATCCAAATAAAAGTATAGATGGTTATTACAACCCTTATTTTACTCCAAAAAATCAAGTAGTAAATTCGGCATTATTACTTTTGAATTACAAAATTTCAAATAAAATTGATTTATCAGCAAAAGGAAATTATGGCTTTGCTGCAAAATGTCAAAATCCATTTATTTATTTGAACACTGATAGTTTAGGAAATATTGTTTTTGCAAACGATTCAAATAAAGTTTCTTTCAATCCTTTTGAGGTTTCAGGAACACTTACGTATTCAATTTCGACAAATTTTGGAGTAAAAGCTACATACACTCATCAAGAAACATTCTTTTATAATAGAAACAATATTAATCTAGGTTTGAATTATAGATTTTAATGAATACGGGATTACGAAATAATTTATTCAAGTTCAAAGGAGCTAGAAAAGTGACCCAAATTGATCATTTTGTGATTTTGGTACTAACTCTTGCTGGAATTATTAGTGTAATCAATTTAGCAGAATGGTGGTTTCGTGAAGTTCATATTGCTAATATGTTTCTATTTGTATTATTAAGTTTATTTTTTTGGTATGGAATTTTACGTGTAGTTTTAATTTGGATTAATTATTTA
>CAISUR010000229.1 GCA_903888655.1 uncultured Bacteroidota bacterium
CTACTTCAATATCGGTCATACTTCCATTTTTTTCAATGACAAAGGATACTAAAACTCGAATAGTTTCGCCTTCAACAACTTCTTGTTTATCAAAATGATTCCCTACGTATTCATAAAACCCTTTTAATCCTCCAGGAAAATTTGGTTGTCTGTCTAGTTCCGAAGTTTTATGTGTGCTACCATCTAGAATCTTTGGTATTACAATAGTTCCGGTTCCTTTGCTAGCGCCATTACTTGGCGTGCCTGTTCCACTCGAATTCGGATTTGTTGAACCGTTTGGAATAGGATTTTCAGTGTTGGTAGTAACGGGAATTACAGCTTGTTCTTTTGGAGCAACCACATAATTTTGATTGTCAGGAGATGTCTTAACAGCTGGTGTTTTTGTTTTTGGTTGTTCTGTTTTTGGTTTAGAATTCTCTTTAGGTTTACTAAAGTCTTTAGGCGATATAGGAACTAATGGACAACTAATGATAATTTCCTTTTTAGGTTTTTCGTTAAATGAACTCAATAAAAACAAGCTTCCACCTAAAAATGTAATTCCAAAAATAAAGGCAAATAAAGTTGTTTTAGAACTGTCACTGCGCAATTGGTAGGCACCATACTTTTGGTTTTTTCCCTCAAAAACAAGGTCTAACCACTTTTTTTCAAAGATACTAACGTTTGACATAATTAATAGTTTTAAATGTTAAGTATCAATATTACATAAGCAAGATTTTAAGACTTTAGTTACTTATATAACACATTTTTTTAATAGATATTGTGTTTTATCAAAAAAAAATAAATGTTTATTTGTTTTGGATAATTTCAGCTAATAGTTTTTTGGCTCGAAGAAGTTTAATTTTAACATTGCTTAGTGGTTCATTAAGTTGTTCAGCAATTTCTTGATAACTCATTTCTTGAAAGTAACGATACTGGATTACCTCTTGATAATGTGGTTTTAATTCTTTAATAAATTGAAGTAATCTAGATAAATTTTGTTCGGTAATAATTTCATCTTCAGCAGAAGGAGAACTATCAGCAACATTATAAGCTTGTTGGTCTTCTTCATCTGTTATTTCAACAAAAAGCGATGATTTTTTTTTACGAAGTAAATCAATATGAACATTTTTTGCAATGGCAATTAACCAAGTATTAAATTGAAATTCAGGATTATAAGTTGCAATTTTGTCAAATGCTTTAGAAAAGGTTTCTATGGCAATGTCTTCAGCATCCGTTTCATTTTCGGTTCTTTTTAGCATAAAACCGTAGACTTCATTCCAGAAGTGATCCAACAAATAAGTAAAAGCAATTTGATCTCCTTTTTTGGCTTTTTCTATATAAGAGTTTATTTCCACTGAACTGGTTTTGAGAATGTATTGGAAATAAAAACATTTAGTTGAGTAAAGATCAGGATGATTTCAATTATTGGAAACAAATACATCACATCTTTTTCTTTCAATTTTCCAGCAGAAAATCCTATAGAAATCCATGCAAAAAGATATCGAAAACCGATTAAACAGGTGACAATAATCCATTGAAATTGAAATGTCAACAAAGCAATTGGTAATAGAATGAATAATAATTGTGAACTGTAAAATAGTGCCAATTGAAATCGGTCAAATGACTTGTAATGTTTTGAAGTGGCAACATGTCTTCTTTTTTGGGTGAACCACTCTTTAAAGCTTGTTTTAGGTTTGGAAAGCGTAAAACTTTCGGAATTGAAACAAATAGTTGTGTTTCTTGCATTTGAAGCTTCATTAATGAATAAATCATCATCGCCTGAACGAATTTTCATATGCTCAATAAAACCATTGGTCTTAAAGAATTCCTCACGTTTGTAAGCCATGTTTCTGCCAACTCCCATGTACGGTTTACCTAATTTTGTCCATGAAAAATATTGAATGGCGGTTAATAAAGTTTCAAAACGAATTATTTTGTTTAAAAAAGAACCTTTAATTTTTTCGTATGCACCATATCCTAAAACTATCGTTTTTTCTTTTGTGAATTGCGCGCTCATTTCCTTAATCCACTCGGTTGTTTTTGGATAACAATCAGCGTCAGTAAACAACAAATATTCA
>CAISUR010000230.1 GCA_903888655.1 uncultured Bacteroidota bacterium
CAACCCATTAATGATAAAGAAGAAGTTTACGATGGTAGTTACTTAAATGTGGTTTGGTTTGGTGGCGACTTTAAAAACCACACAATCGAAAAAATGTTAGGTGATTTGAATATTGGATATGAGGTTAAGGCTTCTAATTATGAATTTTAATTAAAAAATCAACATCAATTTTCATAAATATTATTTAGCAACAGGTAAATGTTTTTTATACCAAAAAACTCTAAAATCATCTATTGAATTTTTAGTTTTTGAATTTTTCTCTAACCATTTCAGATAAGGTTTTGAACGTGGTATTCCTCTTCTGGCTGCAGGTGAAGGAGAGTAAAGCATAATCAATTTAATATTTCTATTGAATATATTAATCAATTTATATTGCTCATCGGAATTAATAATACTGTTCCCAGAATCTAAACTTTCTTTAAAATGATGTTTATACCATCTTCTAAATAAGCCATATGAACTTTTTCCATTACCAAAGCTAGTAAAATAAATTGTAGTTATATTACTTACTTTAATTGAATTAAAAAGATTATCATTTAGTTGACCTATTCCTTTCTCAATTTCCATATCTTCATCAATACTAAAGGTATTTGTAGTAAACTTAACCATGTCGGTAATACTCAAATCATATTTTTCCATCCATTTTTTAATGAATAAAATTTCAGGTTTTCCATCGTCATCAAAGAGTTTATCAAAAGGATAAACTCTTTCTAAAAACTTCCAAAACTCATTCATATTACCGTAAAAAAATGGCATACATCCTCTATAAGGCATTGGTGGATGAGTTCCTATTATTAAACCCGTAGAATTTTTGTTTATTTGGTAAATATTTAGCCAAGGATGATTAATTTTCATTTTTTATTAATTTTCAATTATGCTAATACCATAAACATTCAGACTTGGATTCAAAATTGTCCCTTCGGGTAACCAAATATCACCATTTAAAAGGAAATATGGACTGCCATCAATTGGTGCTCCACCTGTTGTTCCAACAGTTACATTCCCAATAAAAATATCTACACCATTTATCAATATTTTAAAATCTCGTCCTGACAATAATGATGCCGAAACTAAAGCTGAATTTATTTTCCATTTTTTTCCTACTGGAACTGTTTGCTGATTAACAATCAATTTATGTATTTGACTAGAATCATCAATTTCTTGAATCGATAAATATGCAATATTGTTTGATGTGATTGAAATTGTAGTTCCAGAAGGTAGCCAAACTTCACCTTTTACAATAAAAATTTGATTAATATAAATCGGAGCTCCACCTGTAGTTGTAACAAAAACACCCCCCACGTAGGTATTATTTCCATTAATACTTATGATAAAATCTGCAACTTGTGATAAAGAATTATTTGGAAGTAATTGCGAAATTCTTGCACTTTTGCCATTTGGCACAGTGTAACTCTGATTACTATTTAGTAAAACACTATTAGTTATATTACTATCCAAAGTATTAGAATTTCCTGATTGGTTTGAATTTATTCCATTACAAACGTATTTTGTTAAACTACTATTTTCTTCTCCAGAATCTAAAACACCATTGCTGTTTGCATCTAATCCAACTTCAATCTTGGTTCCACCGTTTGTACAGTTGGCTCCAGCTGTTTCAGTTGTTGTATTTACTATTGTGTTTTTACCATCAACACCGTTTGTCCCATTGTTTCCGTTTGTACCTGCAATTCCTTGTGGTCCTGTAAGTGATGCTATGAAGTCAGCTTGTGTACCAGTATTTCCTAAATTAAGCCATACTTGATAAGCAGATAACCCATTAGTTCCATTAGCTCCAGCTGTACCTGCAACACCTTGTATTCCTTGAGCACCTGTTGCTCCTGCAGGACCAGTTAATCCAATAGGTCCTTGTGCTCCTGTTGAACCAGTAGCACCAACAGCACCATTGCAGATATATTTAGTTAATGTAGCATTTACTTCACCGCTATCTAAAACCCCATTACTGTTAGCATCTAATCCAACTTCAACTTTAGTTCCACCTGCAGCACAATTAGCTCCAGCTGATTCGATAGTAGTTTTTATTAATGTGTTTTTTCCGTTGGTTCCATTTGTTCCAGCACTACCTTGAGCACCTGTTGCACCTGTAGGTCCAGTTATACCTTGCGGTCCTTGCGGACCCGTTGCACCAGTCAATCCTATTGGTCCTTGTGGTCCAGTTGCACCAACAGCACCATTTAAACCAGCAGGACCTTGTGCTCCTGTTGCTCCAGTCAATCCTTGTGGTCCTTGAGCACCAGTTAATCCAATAGGTCCTTGAAGTCCTGTAGCACCAACAACACCATTTAAACCAGCTGGACCTTGTAGTCCAGTCGTTCCAGTTAAACCTTGAATTCCTTGTGGACCTTGAGCACCTGTAGCTCCTTGTAGCGAAGTTAAGAATTGTGCTTGTGTTCCTGTATTGCCAGAGTTTAACCATATTTGATATGCAGATAATCCATCAACTCCATTAGTTCCTGCAGGACCTTGAGGACCAGTTAATCCAATTAGTCCTTGAACTCCGTCAGTCCCATTAATTCCGTTAGTTCCAGCAATACCTTGTGGACCTTGTATCCCTTGAGGACCAGCTGGTCCTTGAGCCCCTTGAAGAGAAGCCAAGAACTGAGCCTGTGTTCCTGTATTTCCTGCATTCAACCATATTTGATATGCTGATAATCCATCAACTCCATTTGCACCGTTGGTTCCGTTTATTCCAGCTGGACCTTGTTGTCCTTGAGCACCATTCAAACCAATTGGTCCTTGAGCACCAGTTGCTCCTACAGCACCATTTAAACCAGCAATTCCTTGTGGACCTTGAGCTCCTTGAAGAGAAGCTAAGAATTGTGTTTGTGTTCCTATGTTTCCTGCATTCAACCATATTTGATAAGCTGATAATCCATCAATTCCGTTTGCACCATTAGCTCCAGCGATACCTTGTGGTCCAGCAGGTCCAGTTAGACCGATTTGCCCTTGAGGTCCTACAGCACCGTCTAATCCATTGGTTCCGTTTGTTCCAGCAGGTCCTTGCGGTCCAGTTGCTCCTTGAATGCCTTGGGCACCATTACAGATATATTTTGTTTGTGAAGCATTGATTTCATTTAAGTCCAACACTCCATTATTGTTGGCGTCTAATCCAACTTCAACTTTAGTACCTCCAGTAGGGCAGTTAGTTCCAGCGGGTTCAATTGTAGTGTTTACCAATGCGTTTTTTCCATTTGTCCCTTGAGGTCCTGCAGGACCAGCGGTTCCAGAACTGGCTGAATATAACGCATAAGGCACAGCAGTAAATGGTTGGTTACTTATTTGAACAAATGTTGAACAAAGTCCTTTTAAATCCACTTCAACTACTAGGCTCTTTGGACTACCATTCCAAACGATAGTATTAAATGCTGATACAGTTCCACCTGTTGGTGTTCCTGTTCCAATTACAACGTTTACCATTCCAAATTCATCAGTAGTAGTTGTTAGGTTCTCCTGATACTCAAGTGTTGTTCCTGCATAGATTTTAAATCGTAAACAAACTTGTGTATTTGTTAATGGTACTCTATCGTTATTATAACCAGGGATGTGTTCTCCTTCTGGATTCAAAATAACGGCTTGGTAAGTTATACCATTGGTTTGTGAATAAATTACTGAACTAAAAAGTAGTACTAATAATAGGTATATTTTTTTCATAACTCTATTGGATTATCTAAATATAAAATTAACACCAAATTGGATTTGGTTATTGTTGAACGATAGTTTTTCAGCTGTGCTGTTGGTTAGGTTAAAACTCTTGGAATAACCATAACCAAGACTTAAGTTTATATCATTATTTACATTATAACTTGCTTGTAAACCTAATTTTGGTGCTATCCAAAGTCCTGAAAATTCTTTTTGAGAAGACAAGTCTAAATACTGACCGTTGATGTTTTGTTTGCCATAAATCAGTGTGTTAATCCCCAATCCAGCGTTAGCAGAAACTTCAAGTCCACTTGCTTTCAAAAACGCAATAGAAAAAGTATTTTGAACCCCAAGATATTGTGTGTTCCATGAATAAGAACTAACGGTATTACCACCAATAGCATTGTATTCGTTTAAATTTAAACCAATAGCGTATTTTAGTTTTTCATTGTTCAATATTATTCTATAACCAATCTCATAAAAGTTACCTGTTCCTGATTGAAGGCTAGGTGAAGAGCTAGTATCACTTTTATAATCGTAGTTGGTAAAGTTCTTACCTGTCTGCAAGTAAATTTCTTGCGAATGAATGTTTTGAAAAGACAAAACAATCAAAGTAAACATCAATAGTTTTTTCATTATTGTTTTAAGATTTGAGTGTAATAGGTGTAATTAGTTGTGGATAATCGAACTAGGTAATTACTACTAGCCAAGTTGGGTAATTCTAAAGTCAGCATATTATCTGTAGCTTTTTTGTCCTCTGAATAAATCAATCGACCACGAATATCAAATAGTGATACCGATATAGTTTCTTTTATTGATTGTGAAAACTGAAAGTTGATACTGCTAATAAATGGATTGGGATAAGTAACTGTAGTGATGGTATTAGTATCACTACTTTTAATGTACTTATTCCAAACACTTTGTTGGAATCCTTGACCATAGGTAACACCATTTTGAGTATAGTTGCCAATTACACTTTGTTGACCTATAGTCTGACTAACATAGGTTCCGTTAGAAAGAACTTTACTAGTGCCTTGAGAAGATAGCATTTGGTGATGAAGTTCTTGGGCTTTAGCACCCGTAATAAATACTATAAAAATGATTAGTAATGATTTACGCATAAATATTTTTTGCAAATATATAATATTTTTCAAATAACAGTCATATATGACTTGAAATATACGTTCCTGTTTTTATGGCTACTTACTTATAATTTTCGTGTTTTAATTATGAGTAATGAGAAAAACGGAAATCCCCGAATCGGTTAAGATTATTGGAAGTAATATAAAAATGATTATTAAAGAAAAAAATCTTAAAGTAAGACACGTTGCTCACGATTCAGATTTAGATATTGAGGCATTAAGACGTTATATGTTAGGAAAACAAATTATGGGGATTGATAAACTTGTTCGTATTGGTATAGCCTTAAATGTAGAAATATCTGAACTATTCCGAAATATTTGATTTTAAAGTATGTCCCACAATTATAGTAGTGTCCCAAAGTCTAAAATGGGACACTTCACTTCAAAACAAGAAAGGCTCGAACTAATCCGAGAACTTACAAGTGAAGGACTTTCCACACGAGCAATAGAAGCCCAAACTGGCATCTCAAAATCTACAGTTGACAGGCTTATAAAACAACTATAAAACCTAAAAAGG